>NZ_JAMXSG010000244.1:0-9205 GCF_024124365.1 Pseudonocardia sp. McavD-2-B | reverse complement strand
CGGCACCGCGCCCCCCGTCGACGGCGGGGAGGCGGCGACCGGCCCGGCGTCGCCGCTAGGACCCCGGACACGACGACGCCCCCGGTGCACGAGGCACCGGGGGCGTCGGACGTATGACGCGGAGGGGTCAGGCCGCGGTGGCGGCCGGCTTCTTCGAGAGCTTCTCGAGGCGGCGCGTGGTGGGCCAGCGGACCGCGGTCGCCCAGCCGAGCTTCTCGAAGCCCCGGATGACGACGGCCGAGATGTCGATCTGGCCCTTCTTCACACCGTGCCGGGCGCAGGTCGGGTCGGCGTGGTGCAGGTTGTGCCAGGACTCGCCGAAGGACAGGACCGCCAGCCACCAGACGTTGGCGGACTTGTCACGGGAGGCGAAGGGGCGCTCGCCCCAGATGTGGCAGATCGAGTTGATCGACCAGGTGACGTGGTGCAGCACCGCGACGCGAACCAGGCCGGCCCAGAAGAACGCGGTGAACGCGCCCCACCAGGACATGGTGACCAGGCCGCCGACGAGCGCCGGGCCCGCCAGGCTGAACACGACGATCAACGGGAACGCCTTCTCCACGCGCATCATGTCGCGGTCGGTGAGCAGGTCCGGGGCGAACCGCTTCATGTTCGTGAGGTCGCGGTTGAAGATCCAGCCCATGTGCGAGTGCCAGAAGCCCTTGACCAGCGCCTTCGCGCCGGTGCCGTAGAGCCACGGCGAGTGCGGGTCGCCCTCCTTGTCGGAGAACGCGTGGTGCCGGCGGTGGTCGCCGACCCAGTCGAGCACGCTGCCCTGCAGCGAGATGCTGCCGGCGATCGCCAACGCGATCCGCAGCGGCCGGTTCGCCTTGAACGAGCCGTGGGTGAAGTAGCGGTGGAAACCGACCGTCACGCCCAGGCCGCTGACCAGGTAGAACACGACGAACAGCGCGACGTCGACCCACCCGAGGCCCCAGCCCCACGCGAGCGGGACGGCGGCGAACAGCGCGAGCGTCGGGAGGACGACGAACAGTCCGACCAGGAACATCGCGCCGGGCGGGCGCTGCCCGTCGACGATCGGCGCGGGCGTCCGCTTCGCGGACGTGCTGCGGGGAGGTGCGGCCTCGAGCGTCATGCGTCCCACTGTCGCGGAACCCGTACCCCGCGGGCAGTGCGGTTAACCCCCCTGTTGGGATTCGGGTTCCGCCCCGGTCCGGACTTGACCGACGAGTAACTTGTGAGTACTGAACGGGGAGTGAAGCTCTCCACCGTCCTCCCCTACGGCGACGACCCGATCCGCAACGCGGACGCCGTCACCGACATGGAACGCGCCGGCCTCGACGTCGTCTGGGCCGCCGAGGCCTACTCCTTCGACGCCGTCTCCCTGCTCGGCTACCTCGCCGCACGCACCGAGCGGCTCGAGATCGGCTCGGCGATCCTGCCCATCTACTCGCGCACCCCGACCCTGACCGCGATGACCGCGGCCGGCCTCGACGCCCTGTCCGACGGCCGGTTCAGCCTCGGCCTCGGCGCATCCGGCCCGCAGGTCATCGAAGGCTTCCACGGCGTCGCCTACGACAAGCCGATCGGGCGCACCCGGGAGATCATCGAGATCTGCCGCAAGGTCTGGAAGCGGGAGGAGAAGCTCACCAACGACGGGCTCTACCCGATCCCGCTGCCCGGAGGAACCGGCCTCGGCAAGCCGCTGAAGATCATCAACCACCCCAAGCGCGCCGACATCCCGATCTGGGTGGCCGCGCTGGGCGAGAAGAACCTGCAGATGACCGCCGAACTCGCGAACGGCTGGCTGCCGCACGTCGTGCTGCCGGAGAAGATCCAGGAGGTCTTCGGGCCCGCCCTCGAGGCCGGCTACGCCAAGCGCGCCCCCGAGCTGGGCCCCCTGCAGATCACCGGCGGCGGGATCGTCGCGCTCGAGGAGGAGTTCTTCGAGCCGGCCCGCCAGGCCGCCCGCGGCCTCTACGCGCTCTACATCGGCGGCATGGGCGCGCGCGGCAAGAACTTCTACAACACCGTCTTCGCCAAGCAGGGCTACGCCGACGCGGCGAAGACCGTGCAGGACCTCTACCTGGACGGGAAGAAGGAGGAGGCCATGGCCGCGCTCCCGGACGACTTCATCGACAAGGTCACCCTGATCGGCTCCGAGGGCCACGTCCGCGAGCGGATCGCGGCGCTGCAGGAGAACGGGATCACCCACCTGCACGTGAACCCGATGACCGACGACGTGAACCACACGTTCGAGAAGCTCAAGACCTGGATGTCGTAGGTCCGGGCTTGCCGGGCCCGCGCGGGCGTGCTCATCTGGGTGACATGGTCGACAGCGCTGTTGGTCAGGACGTCGCCCCCGAGGAGTTCGACGCGGTCGTGGTCGGAGCCGGGTTCGCCGGGCTCTACATGCTGCACCGTCTGCGCGGGCTCGGGATGTCCGCCGTCGTGCTGGAACGCGCCGACGGCGTCGGCGGGACCTGGTACTGGAACCGCTACCCGGGCGCGCGGTGCGACTCGGAGAGCTACTACTACTGCTACTCCTTCGACTCCGCGCTGGAGCAGGAGTGGACCTGGACCGAGCGCTACCCGCGCCAGCCGGAGATCAGGGCCTACCTCGACCACGTCGCCGACCGGTTCGACCTGCGCCGTGACATCCGGCTCTCGACCACCGTCACCGGGGCCCGCGCCGACGCCGACGGCCGGGGCTGGACCGTGTCCGTCGAGGACGGCCCCGACCTGTGCTGCCGGTTCCTGGTCACCGCGGTCGGCTGTCTGTCCGCGGCGAACGTGCCGGACCTGCCGGGCCTGGACGACTTCGCCGGGCGCTGGTTCCACACCGGCAGCTGGCCGCACGGGGGCGTCGACGTCGCCGGGCGGCGGGTCGGCGTCGTCGGCACCGGCTCGACCGGGATCCAGGCGATCCCGGTGCTGGCCGAGCAGGCCGCGCACCTGACCGTCTTCCAGCGCACCCCGAACTACTCGATCCCGGCCCGCAACGGCCCGCTGACCGAGGACGAGTCGCGCGCCTACAAGGCCGACTACGACCGCATCCGCGGGATCCAGGCCGGATCCACCAACGGGCACCCGTTCACGATCGACGACCGCTCCGCCCTCGACGACCCCGACGACGAGCGCGATCGCGTCTACCGGGCCGCCTGGGAGCGCGGCGGGCTGCGGTTCCGCGCGGCCTACCGGGACCTGCTCGCCGACGAGGCCGCCAACGCCACCGCCTCGGAGTTCATCCGCGACCGGATCCGGGAGGTCGTCGAGGACCCGGCGACCGCCGAGGCGCTGCTCCCGCACGACCACGGCTTCGCCACCAAGCGCCCGCCGATCGACACCCACTACTTCGAGACCTACAACCGCGACGACGTGACGCTCGTCGACGTCCGGGCCGACCCGGTCGAGGCCGTCGAGCCGGGTGGCCTGCGGCTGCGTTCGGGCGCGCTGCACGAGCTGGACGACCTGGTGTTCGCCACCGGCTTCGACGCGCTGACCGGTCCGCTGCTGCGGCTGGACCCTGTCGGCCCGGACGGCACCGCGCTGAGCGACGCCTGGCGCGAGGGCCCCCGGACCTACCTGGGACTGGCCGTGTCCGGCTTCCCGAACCTGTTCACCGTCACCGGGCCGTTCAGCCCGTCGGTGCTCACGAACATGCCGACCTCGATCGAGCAGCACGTCGACTGGATCGCCGGCTGCCTGGCGCACCTGCGCGCGACCGGCCGGGACCGGATCGAGGCCGACCCGGCCGCCGAGCGCGACTGGGGCGAGCACAACCGGGCCGCCGCCGACGCGACACTGCTGCCGCGGGCCGCGTCGTCCTGGTACCTGGGCGCGAACGTGCCGGGCAAGCCGAGTGTGTTCATGCCCTACGCCGGCGGGTTCGCCCGCTACGCCGCGACCTGCGCCGACGTCGCCGCCGACGGCTACCGCGGGTTCCGGCTGTCCGGCCGCGGCCCGGCCGCGTGAGCACCACGCCACCCCCCGACGAGGGGACCTGCGGCATTGCGCCGTTCGGCCCAGTACCGGGGGGTCGCGTCACGGCTCGTAGGCAGGGCGTAGAGAATGTGTGACGTCATCCACGGTTCACGGCGCCCCGGGCAACCCCTGCCGGGGCACCCGCGACAGGACTCGCGACATGACGAGGAGCCCGACTTGCTGGAGCTCGCCATCCGGACCTCCGACGAGCCGATCTCCCCCGGTCAGTACCGGCACACGGCGACGCACGCCTGGTGGATGGGGACCTGCTTCGCCCGCGACGAGCTCTGCGTCCACTACAGCGAGCACCTGCTCCAGCAGTGGACCCCGCTCGACCCAGCCCAGGACTGGCTGCTCGACCGCGAGCTGACCGGCCGCGTGCACTGGCTGTCCGGCGACGGCGCCGCCGCGATCGAGGACGGCTTCGACATCGCCGACCAGTGGCCCACCGGCCGCTTCCGCGCCCCGCACGGCGACTTCTACGCCGCGCTCCACGGCCACCGGCCCGCCGCGAAGGTCGGCTCGTGGGCCAACCCCACCGAGGCGTTCCTCGCGGGCCTGCCCCGCGACCCGGCCGCGATGCTGGACCGGCTGATCGCCGACAGCCCGCCGGGCCGCGGCTACACCGGCCCGTTCCCCAGCGCGGTCGACGCGCTGCGGACCTGCCGGGTCCCCGCCGAACTGCGCGCGGTGCTCTACGCCGCGCTGCGCCGGATGCCGGCCGTCTCCCTCGGCGAGACCGACAACCTCGACGGCGAGCGGCACCCCACCCTTGTCCACGACGACGGTCCGGTCCGCACCGAGCTGCTGATCTCCCCCGTCGACGGGCAGTACGCCGGCGAGCGCGACACCGTCCGCCGCCCGGCCCGCGTCGGCCCGCCGGTCGGGACGGTCGTCGCCGAGACGGCGACGCAGACCGCGGTGGTCGGCGTCCTCGGGTCCCCGCCCGGCTTCTGAATCGTGCCGCTCGCCGTCCGCGTGCGGTCGATCACGAAACGATCACGAAGTGGGACCCGGCACACTGCCCGGTCTCGCGTCGAGGGGACTAACCTGGTAGCCGGTCGCGACAAATCGAGCAGCTATCAAGGCGGTTGACGCAGAGTGTCATCGAGCAGTACCTCCCATCAGGCGAGCGACTTCGGTCCGAACGAGTGGCTCGTCGAGGAGATGTACCAGCGCTTCCAGGAGGACCCGTCGGCCGTGGACCCGGCCTGGCACGAGTTCTTCGCCGACTACGGCAAGGACGGTGAGAAGGCCTCCTCGTCGTCCGTCGGGACCGAGGAGCCGGCCGACACCTCCTCCGGCAACGGGTCCGCCCCGGCGGCCTCCTCGGGTGGGGTCACCCGAGGTGCGGCCACCGAGGACGACCAGGGCAGCGGGAGCGGCACGGAGACCGGCGCGGCCGGCTCCGGCGACGCCCCGGCCCAGAAGGCCGTGACGAACGGCGGGAAGGCCGGCGGCAAGGGCACCGCCACCTCCCGCGACGTCCCGCCGCCGGTCACCCCGAAGGCCGAGCCGCCGCCCGCCGAGGAGCGCCTGCGCACCGCGAGCGCACCGGCCCCGGCGTCGTCGTCGAACGGGACACCGGCCAAGCCCGCCGCGGGCAGCGGTTCCAAGGCCGCGAAGCCGACGCAGGACGGGGGTGGCGCGACCACCACCCCGCTGCGCGGTGCCGCGAACGCCATCGCCAAGAACATGACCGCCTCGCTCGAGCTGCCCACGGCGACGAGCGTGCGTGCGGTGCCCGCCAAGCTGCTCGCCGACAACCGCATCGTCATCAACAACCACCTCAAGCGCACGCGCGGCGGGAAGCTGTCGTTCACGCACCTGATCGGCTACGCGCTGGTCCGGGCGCTGACCGACTTCCCGAACATGAACCGGCACTTCGCCGAGACCGACGGCAAGCCCTCGGTCGCGACGCCGGAGCACGTGAACCTGGGCCTGGCGATGGACATGCCGGGCAAGGACGGCAGCCGCTCGCTGATCGTCGTGTCGATCAAGGGCTGCGAGAACATGTCGTTCGCGCAGTTCTGGCAGGCCTACGAGGGCATGGTCCGCAAGGCCCGTGACGGCAAGCTGACCGCCGACGACTTCGCGGGCACCACGATCAGCCTGACCAACCCCGGCACGCTGGGCACCAACCACTCGGTGCCGCGGCTGTCGGTGGGCCAGGGCGCGATCGTCGGCGTCGGCGCGATGGAGTACCCGGCCGCCTTCCAGGGCGCGTCGGAGGAGCGGCTCGTCGAGCTCGGCATCTCCAAGATCATCACACTGACCTCGACCTACGACCACCGGATCATCCAGGGCGCCGAGTCCGGCGACTTCCTGCGCCGCATCCACCAGCTGCTCCTCGGCGAGGACGGCTTCTACGACGACATCTTCGCCTCGCTGCGGGTGCCGTACGAGCCGGTCCGCTGGGTGCAGGACTTCCCCGAGGGCGAGGTCGACAAGACCGCCCGCGTGCTGGAGCTGATCGAGTCCTACCGGACCCGCGGCCATCTGATGGCCGACACGGACCCGCTGAACTACCGCCAGCGCCGGCACCCCGACCTCGACGTCCTCAGCCACGGCCTGACCCTGTGGGACCTCGACCGCGACTTCGCGGTCGGCGGGTTCGGCGGGCAGAGCCACATGAAGCTGCGCGACGTGCTCGGACTGCTGCGCAACTCCTACTGCCGCACCATCGGCACGGAGTACATGCACATCGCCGACCCCGAGCAGCGCAAGTGGCTCGAGGAGCGGATCGAGGTCGCGCACGTCAAGCCGGACCCCTCGGAGCAGAAGTACATCCTGTCCCGGCTCAACGCGGCCGAGGCCTTCGAGACGTTCCTGCAGACCAAGTACGTCGGGCAGAAGCGGTTCTCGCTGGAGGGCGGCGAGACCGTCATCCCGCTGCTCGACGCCGTGCTGGACAAGGCCGCCGAGCGCGAGCTCGACGAGGTCGTCATCGGCATGCCGCACCGCGGCCGGCTCAACGTGCTGGCCAACATCGTCGGCAAGCCGATCAGCCAGATCTTCCGCGAGTTCGAGGGCAACCTCGACCCGGGCCAGGCGCACGGCTCCGGCGACGTGAAGTACCACCTCGGTGCCGAGGGCAAGTACTTCCGGATGTTCGGCGACGGCGAGACCGCGGTGTCGCTGACCGCGAACCCGTCGCACCTGGAGGCCGTGGACCCGGTGCTGGAGGGCATCGTCCGGGCCAAGCAGGACATCCTCGACAAGGGCGACGGCGGCTTCACCGTGCTGCCCGTGCTGATGCACGGCGACGCGGCCTTCGCCGGCCAGGGCGTCGTGGCCGAGACGCTGAACCTCGCGCTGCTGCGCGGGTACCGCACCGGCGGGACCGTGCACGTCGTGGTCAACAACCAGGTCGGGTTCACCACCGCGCCGGAGCACTCGCGGTCCTCGCAGTACTGCACCGACGTCGCGAAGATGATCGGCGCGCCGGTCTTCCACGTGAACGGTGACGACCCGGAGGCCTGCGTCTGGGTCGCCAAGCTGGCCGTCGAGTACCGCCAGCGCTGGAACAACGACGTCGTGATCGACATGATCTGCTACCGGCGCCGGGGCCACAACGAGGGCGACGACCCCTCGATGACCCAGCCGTCGATGTACGACATCATCGACGCCAAGCGCAGCGTCCGGAAGATCTACACCGAGTCGCTGATCGGCCGTGGTGACATCACCATGGAGGAGGCCGAGCAGGCGCTCAAGGACTTCTCCAACCAGCTCGAGCACGTCTTCAACGAGGTGCGCGAGCTCGAGAAGACCCCGCCGGTGATCTCGCCGTCGATCGAGTCCGAGCAGCTCGTCCCGTCCGACCTCGACACCTCGGTCCCGCTCGAGGTCGTCCACCGGATCGGCGACGTGCACGCCAACCTCCCCGAGGGGTTCGCCGTGCACAAGCGGGTCGAGCCCGTGCTGCGCAAGCGCGAGAAGATGTCCCGCGAGGGCGACGTCGACTGGGCCTTCGCCGAGCTGCTCGCCATCGGCTCCCTGGCGATGGACGGCCGGCTGGTCCGGCTGTCCGGTCAGGACTCGCGTCGCGGCACCTTCGTGCAGCGGCACTCGGTCCTGATCGACCGGCACACCGGTGCGGAGTACTTCCCGCTGCGCAACCTGGCCGAGGGGCAGGGCCGGTTCCTGCCCTACGACTCGGCGCTCTCGGAGTTCGCCGCGGTCGGCTTCGAGTACGGCTACTCCGTCGCCAACTCCGACGCGCTCGTCATGTGGGAGGGCCAGTTCGGCGACTTCGTCAACGGCGCCCAGTCGATCATCGACGAGTTCATCTCCTCCGGTGAGGCCAAGTGGGGCCAGCTCTCCGACGTCGCGCTGCTGCTGCCGCACGGCCTGGAGGGCCAGGGCCCCGACCACAGCTCCGGGCGCATCGAGCGCTTCCTGCAGCTGTGCGCCGAGGGCTCGATGACCGTCGCGCTGCCGTCGGACCCGGCGAACTACTTCCACCTGCTGCGCCAGCACACCCTCGACGGGGTGCGCCGGCCGCTGGTGGTGTTCACGCCGAAGTGGATGCTGCGTGCCAAGCAGGTCGTCAGTCCGCTGTCCGACTTCACCGAGGGCAGGTTCCGCCCGGTCATCGACGACCCGGAGCACGCCGGCAAGGGCGACACCGTCTCCGGGGTGAAGCGGGTGCTGTTCTGCTCCGGCAAGATCTACTGGGAGCTGGCCGCGGCCCGCGACAAGCGCCGCAAGAACGGCGACACCACGGTGGACGAGGCCGCGCTGGTCCGCGTCGAGCGGCTCTACCCGATGCCGGCCGAGGAGATCGCCGCCGTCCTCGAGCGCTACCCCGAGGCCGCCGGTGACGTCCGCTGGGTCCAGGAGGAGCCGGCCAACCAGGGCTCGTGGCCGTACTACGGCCTGGAGCTGCCGCAGAAGCTGCCCCAGCTGCAGGGCAGCTTCACCCGGGTGTCCCGGCGTCGGATGGCGGCCCCGGCCGCCGGCTCGTCGAAGGTGCACGAGGTCGAGCAGGCCGAGCTGATCGACAAGGCGTTCGCCGGGTAACACCACGCACGACGACGGCCCGGTCGGGGATCTCCCCGGCCGGGCCGTCCGTGTCCCACGGGTCAGGAGCGGCGCAGGGCCCCGGCGACGACCGCGGCGCCGGTCACGACCGGCACGGCCCACTCCGCCACCCGGATCCGGCGGCGCAGCGCGGCATCCGGGCCCTCCGGTGTCGCGGCGCGGCGGCCCAGCGCCCCGGCCCAGGCGCTCGCGGCGAGCGCGGCGCCGGTCAGGGCGG
>NZ_JAMXSG010000243.1:0-9209 GCF_024124365.1 Pseudonocardia sp. McavD-2-B | reverse complement strand
GCCGGGGGCACCGGTGCGCGGGCCACGGTCGGCGGTGTCGCTACCGCCCGCCGACGGGCCGTCGTCGCCGGTCCCCTGCCCGGTCCCCTGCAGGGCGTGTCGCGAGCCGGTGCCGTCGTCGCCGCGGAAGTCGGGTGCGTACCCGCCGGGGGCGGGGATGCCGGGCGGCGGTGGCCGGTGCCCGCGCCGGACCGCGGCGACGGCGTCGGCGAACTCGGCGCCGTCGGCGTAGCGCTGCTCGGGGTCCTTGACCAGCACCGAGAAGACCAGCTCGCGCACCCGCTCGGGGATCTCGTCCGGCAGCGGCGGCGGGTCGTCGCGGACCTGCATCATCGCGACCGCGACCGCGCTCTCGGCGCGGAACGGCCGCACCCCGGCCAGGCACTCGTAGCCGACGATACCGAGCGAGTAGACGTCGCCCGACGGCCCGGCCTCCTCGCCGGAGGCCTGCTCCGGAGCGATGTAGTGGGCGGTGCCCATGACCATCCCGGACCGGGTCACCGGGACGGCGTCGGCGGCCTTGGCGATGCCGAAGTCGGTCAGCTTCACGACGCCGTCGGTACGCAGCAGGATGTTGCCGGGCTTGACGTCGCGGTGGACGAACCCGCGCTCGTGCGCGGCGAACAGCGCCCGGCCCGCCTGCTCGAGGATGTCGAGCGCCTCGTCGGCGGGGATGGGCCCGCGCCCGATCCGCGACGACAGCGGCTCACCCCGGACGAGCTCCATCACCAGGTAAGCGGTGCGCCCGCCGCCGGTGGAGCTGTCGTCCTCGCCGTAGTCGTGCACGGCGGCGATCCCGGCGTGGTCGAGCGAGGCGACGGTGCGGGCCTCGATGCGGAACCGGTGCAGGAACTCCGGGTCGTCGGAGAGCTCCGCCTTGAGGACCTTCACCGCGACGCTGCGCCCGAGCCGGGTGTCCGAGGCCTCCCATACCTCGCCCATCCCGCCGACCGCGATCCGCCGGTCCAGCTGGTAGCGCTCGGAGATCAGCTGTCCGGCCGACAGGGCGCTCACGGGGCCGCCGGGGACCTGCGCCGGGCCGAGTCCCGCGGGCTCACTGGGCGTCCCGCAGCGCCTCGGCGATCACGGCCCGCCCGATCGGGGCCGCGACCGAGCCACCGGTCGCCTCCAGCGCCCGGTCGCCGCCGTTCTCGACGAGCACCGCCACCGCGACCTTGGGGTCGTCGGCCGGTGCGAACGCCACGTACCAGGCGTGCGGCGGGGTGTTCTTCGGGTCGGTGCCGTGCTCGGCGGTACCGGTCTTCGACGCGATCTGGACGCCGGTGATCTTTCCGCCGCCCGAGGTCCGCTCCTCCGAGCCGACCATCAGGTCGGTCATCGTGCGGGCCACGTCGGCCGGCATCGACCGCGACATCCGGTCCGGGTCGGTGGTGTCGACGACGTCCAGGGTCTGGCTCTGGATCTCCTTGACCAGGTGCGGGGCCATCGTCTGGCCGCCGTTGGCGATCGAGGCGCCGATCATCGCCAGCTGCATCGGGGTCAGCCGGACGTCGCGCTGGCCGATCGCGGACTGCTGGGTCGAGGGGGTGTCGGACATCGGGCCGACCTGCGACGCCGTGACCGGCATCGGGATCTGCAGGTCGGTGCGGCCGATGCCGAACGCCTCGGCCTGGGCCCGGAGCTTGTCCGGCCCGAGCTCGCCGCCGAGCTGGGCGAACGCGGTGTTGCAGGAGCGTGCCAGCGCCTCGCGCAGCGACGCCGTCGCCCCGCCGCCGCAGGCCGAGCCGTTGTAGTTCTCCAGGGTGGTCGTGGAGTCGGCCAGCTGGATGTTGCGGGCGGCCGTGAGCTGGCTGTCCGGGGTGTAGCCGTTCTGCAGGGCGGCCGCGGTGGTGACGAGCTTGAACGTCGAGCCGGGCGGCTCGATCTCGTTGATCGCCCGGTTGGTCATCGGGTCCGGGTCGGCGGCGCCGTAGCGCTTCCACGCCTCCTGCTGCTGCGCCGGGTCCGGCGAGGCCAGCGGGTTCGGGTCGAACGACGGCGTCGAGGCCATCGCCAGGATCTCCCCGGTCTGCGGCACCAGCGCGACGACGGCGCCGGTGTACCCGCGGGAGGCCAGCCCGTCGTAGGCGGCGCGCTGCACCTCGGGGTCGATGGTGGTCACCACGTTGCCGCCCGCCGGGTCCCGGCCGGTGATGAGGTCCGACAGCCTGCGCACGAACAGCCGGTCGTCGGTGCCATTGAGCACCTCGTCGGTGGACCGCTCGAGTGCGGTCTTGCCGTACACGGTCGACAGGAAGCCGGTGACCGGCGCGAACATCTCGCCCTGCGGGTACTGGCGGGCGAACCGCAGCCGACCGTCGCTCTCGACGCTCTGCGCGAGGACCTGCCCGCCGGCGACGATCTGGCCGCGCTGACGCGAGTACTCGTCGATCTGCGAGCGCTGGTTGCGGGAGTCGTCCCGGTACTGGCCGGCCATGACCACCTGCACGTAGGTGATGTTGCCGAGCAGGACCACGATCATCACCATCACGGCGAGTGCCACGCGGCGGACCGGGCGGTTCACGTCTCGCTCCTCTGGGCGGCGGTGTCGGCGTGGTTGTCGTCACGGGTGTCGGAGCGGCCCGTCCCGGGACGCTGGACGAGCTCGGTGCTGGCCTCGGCGATCGGCGCCCGCGGCTTGGCGGGCCGGACGGGGAGCGGTGCCCTGGCCACGTGCGAGATCCGCAGCAGGATCGCCACCAGCACGTAGTTCGCCAGCAGCGACGAGCCGCCGTAGGACAGGAACGGCAGCGTCAGACCGGTCAGCGGGATCAGCTTCGTCACCCCGCCGATGACGACGAAGATCTGCAGCGCCACCGAGAACGACAGCCCGGTCGCGAGCAGCTTGCCGTAGGAGTCGCGCACGGCCAGCGCCGACCGCAGCCCACGGGTGATGAGCACCAGGTAGACCAGCAGGATCGCGGCCAGCCCGATCAGCCCGAGCTCCTCGCCGAGCGAGGAGAAGATGAAGTCGGACTCGGCGAAGGGCACCATGTCCGGCCGTCCGGCACCCAGCCCGGTCCCGCCGACGCCGCCGGTGCCGAGCCCGAACAGCGCCTGCGCGAGCTGGTAGCCGCCGCCGCTGAAGTCGGCGAACGGGTCCAGCCAGATCCGCACGCGGGTCTGGACGTGGTCGAACAGGTTGTAGGCGACGACGGCACCGCCGGAGAACGCCAGCAGCCCGATCACCATCCACGACACGCGTTCGGTCGCGGTGTAGAGCAGGACCAGGACCAGGCCGAAGATCAGCAGCGAGCTGCCGAGGTCGCGCTGGAGCACGAGCACGCCGACCGACAGCCCCCAGGCGACGAGCAGCGGAGCCAGGTCACGGGCGCGGGGCAGCTCCATACCCAGGAAGCGGCGGCCCGCGGTGGAGAGCAGGTTGCGCTTCTGGACCAGGTAGGCCGCGAAGAAGATGATCAGCAGGATCTTGGAGAACTCGCCGGGCTGGATGCCGGGGCCACCGGGGATGCGGATCCAGAGCTTGGCCCCGTTGACCTCGGAGATCGACGACGGCAGGAACGCCGGGATCGCCAGGAAGACCAGGCCGACGAAGCCCGCGGTGTAGCCGTAGCGGGCCAGTGTGCGGTGATCCCGGAGGAAGAACAGCACGAGCGCGAACAACGCCAGGCCGGCGACGGTCCAGGTGACCTGGGCGCCGATCAGCCCGCTCGGCACCGGGCTCCCGGTGGCCTCCGCGCGGGCGGCCTTGGCCAGGTCGAGCCGGTGGATCATCACCAGGCCGATGCCGTTGAGCAGCGCGACCGACGGCAGGATCAGCGGGTCGGCATAGGGCGCCAGGAAGCGCACCGCCACGTGCGCACCCGCGAACAGCACGAGATACGCCAGACCCACCCACAACAGGTCGGTCGTCAGCGACTGCTCCTGGTTCGCCTCCACCAGCACCAGCGCACCGGTCGTGAGTACGGCGGCCAGGCCCAGCATCAACAGCTCGATGCCGCGGCCGGTGGGCGTGGTCGGCTCCGCAGCGGAGCTGCCCGTGGCCATCAGCCGTCGAGCCGGCAGTTCCGGCCCGGCTCGGGGGTCGCGGTCGGCAGCGGGGTCGTCGTCACCGGCGGGGCGCCGGGCACCTGGACGACCGCGGGCGGCTGCGGCGGGTTCAGCGTGGAGCAGAGCGGGAGCATGCGCTCCCGCAGCCGGTCGACGGTCTCCCGGGCACCGGTCTCGCCCTCGTCGGAGACGATGCCGTCGGTGACCTGGCTGCGGACCGCCTGCGGCAGGTCGTCGAGGCCGATGTCGGTGGACTCGGCCACCCGTTGCAACGGGACACCGAGCACGTTGCCGCGCACACCCTGGTAGATCGCGACCTGGTTCTGGTCGACGGCCACGTAGTACTGCTGCAGCACCAGCGCCCGGGCGACGAACACTCCCGCCACGAGCACCACGAGCACGCCCAGCAGGGCGAGCACCGGGCGCAGGCCGCGCCGGCGGCGCGGCTCCTCCGCGGCGGCGGGCTCCAGCCGTACCGGCTCGGTGCGGGGCAGCGTGGTGGCCGCCGCGCGCTGCGCCGAGGAGTGCGGGGTCCGCTCGTCGTGGCGGTAGTCGCCGTCGCCGGCGCGCGGGTTGCGGCCCGCGGAGCCCCCGATGATCGGGGCGTCGTCGGCGTAGTCGACGTCCACCACGTCGGCCACGATGCAGGTGATGTTGTCCGGCCCGCCGCCGCGCAGCGCCAGCTCGATCAGGCGGTCGGCGCACTCGCGGGGGTCGGCGTAGTCGGTCAGCGTGTCGTGCAGTGTCTCGTCGCTGACCGGGCCGGACAGGCCGT
The DNA here is from genome assembly GCF_024124365.1 of Pseudonocardia sp. McavD-2-B. Classification (NCBI taxonomy): domain Bacteria; kingdom Bacillati; phylum Actinomycetota; class Actinomycetes; order Pseudonocardiales; family Pseudonocardiaceae; genus Pseudonocardia; species Pseudonocardia sp. McavD-2-B. Next base: position 4,423 of record NZ_JAMXSG010000243.1, on the reverse strand, counting down.
CGGAGCACAGCAGGAAGCGGTCCCCGGCGCGGGCCTCGCGGATCGACAGCGACGGGTCGACGTCCTGCCCGGTGATGGCGCGCAGCAGCAGCGACCGCTGCGGGTGCGTGTGCGCCTCCTCCTCGGTGATCCGGCCCTCGTCGATCAGCGACTGGACGAACGTGTCGTCCTTCGTGATCTGGGTGAGCTCGCCGTCGCGCAGCAGGTAGCAGCGCGAGTCGCCGACGTGGACCATGCCCAGGCGCGAGCCCGCGAACAGGATCGCGGTCAGGGTGGTCCCCATGCCCTCGAGGTCGGGGGCCTCGGCGACGTGGCGGGAGATCGCCTCGTTGCCGTCGTGGGTCGCCTCGCGGAGTTCGGCGAGCAGGTCGTCACCGGGCACGTCGTCGTCGAGCGGGGCCAGTGCGGAGATCACCAGGGACGAGGCGACCTCGCCCGCGGCGTGACCGCCCATGCCGTCGGCGAGGGCGAGCAGGCGGGGACCCGCGTAGACGGCGTCCTGGTTGTTCTGCCGGACCAGTCCGCGGTCACTGCGGGCCGAGTAACGCAGCACCAGTGTCACGGGGCGGCTCCGGCTTCGGTCGGGGCACGTCGGGCGGATCCCGCGCCGCGGGACCGGTCGGACGGCCGCGGCACCGGGGGAGCGGTCGGTCGCGCCGGGCTCACGGTCGGTACCTCATGGTCGGTCCGTGTCCGTCACGATCGCAGCTCGATCACCGTCTTGCCGATGCGGACCGGTGTCCCCAGCGGGACCCGGGTGGGCCCGGTGACCTTATTACGTTCCAGATAGGTGCCGTTCGTCGACCCGAGATCCTCGACGTACCAGTCGTCACCCTGCTGCGAGATGCGTGCGTGCCGGGTGGAGGCGTAGTCGTCGTCGAGCTTGAGGGTCGAGTCGTCGGCGCGGCCGATCAGGATCGGCCGGGAGTCGAGGGTGATACGGCTGCCGGCCAGCGGACCCTGGGTGACGAGCAGCTGGCGGGCCACCTTGCCGCGGCCACCGCCGCGGACCCTGGCGGCCCGGCCCCCGCCCGCGCGGCCGGGTGCGGCCGCCCGGAGACCGGACGCGGCGTAGAGGTCGGAGCGGACCACCTGGAGTGCGAGCAGGACGAACAGCCACAGGAGGGCGAGGAAGCCGCCCCGGGTCAGTTGCAGTACCAGTTCCGGCACGTCGTCCTACTCGCCCTTCTCGTGTTCCTGCACGCTCCGCCCGCCCGGTGGATCACCGGGCGGGCGGGGACGCACCGCTGTCGCTGCGCGGACTCCGCTCCGCGGGTGTGGCTCAGCCCTGGGTGCGGAACACCAGGCTGGAGTGACCCACGCGGATCACGTCGCCGTCGGTCAGCTGGCAGGACTGCACCGGGGAGTTGTTCACCGTGGTGCCGTTGGTCGAGCCCAGGTCGTTCAGGGTCGCGACCTGGCCGTCCCAGGTGACCTCCAGGTGCCGGCGGGACACGCCGGTGTCCGGGAGCCGGAACTGGGAGTCCTGACCGCGGCCGATGACGTGGGTGCCCTCGGCCAGCTGGTAGTTGCGGTTCGACCCGTCGTCCAGGATCAGCATCGCGGTCAGCTGCGCCGGAGCGCCCCAGCCGCCCTGGCCGCCGTACCCCTGGCCGTCGTAGCCCTGGTCGTAGCCGCCCTGCTGGTAGCCCGGCTGGGCGTAGCCCTGGGGCTGGCCGTAGCCGCCGTCGTAGCCCTGCTCGTAGCCACCCTGCTGCGGATAGCCGGGCTGGGCGTAGCCCTGGGGCTGGCCGTAGCCACCCTGCTGGGGCTGGCCGTAGCCGTCGTAGCCCTGCTCGTAGCCCTGCTGGGGGTAGCCACCCTGCTGCGGCGGGCCGTAACCCTGCTGGCCGTACTGGTCGTAGCCGCCCTGCGGGGGCTGGCCGTAGCCCTGCTGACCGTAGCCCTGCTGCTGGCCGTACTGGTCGTAGCCGGGCTGCTGCTGGTCGTACCCGGGCTGCTGGCCGTAGCCCTGCTGGGGCTGGCCGTACTGGTCGTAGCCGGGCTGGCCGTAGCCGCCCTGCTGCTGCCCGTACTGGTCGTACCCGCCCTGCTGCTGGCCGTAGCCGCCCTGCTGCTCCTGGTCGTACCCCTGAGGCGCGTAGGTCTGCTGGCCGTACCCGCCGGGTGCGCCCCGGTCGTATCCGTACTGCCCGTTCTCCTCGGGGTGGCCCGGTTGCTGGCTCATGGGTGCTTCTCCTGCGGTGCGTGCTCGGTTGGCGGCCCGACGGGAAGCGTCGGGGTCGACAGCGGAGCGGGTGCGGAATTGTCCCGTGTGCAGCGCCTCGGAGCGCTCCAGAAAGACTACGACCTCACCGTAGGTGTCCCAGCCCTGGTCGGTGAGTTCCTTCGCCACGTGCGACGAGAGGGATCGGACGACCCCGTCCTCGTCGCCCGCCATGCGGTCGAGATCGCTGGGGCTGAGCAGAACGGTGTACCGGTTGGGCGCCAGCTGGCGACCTCCGGCGAGCTGCTCGACGTTGTCCTCGGCTTCCCTCAGCAGTGCCTGTGCGACTTCCTGTGGGACGACACTGCCCCCGAAGACCCGCGCGAAGGCATCGCCCACGAACCCCTGAAGTCGGCGCTCGAAGCGGTCCACGCGGCCCAAAAGATCTCCTCCATCCGCATCGGCGTGTCGGTGATGTGCGACCGATCGTATCTGTGTTATCCGCCGGGCACGGCGGGGCCCGGCACGAGCGGGCGACCGGCCCCGCAGTGCCACCGACGTGCTCCCCTCCGATCTACCCGGCCCGGAGCCGCGGCGCATCCCGGTGCCCCACCCGCCACGAGCCCCTCCAGCTGGTGATCGACGGGCAGGGGACCCCCCTGCGAACGGCTGCCGAGCGGGGTGCTAACTTTCTCGTGTCGCTCGGGCGAGTGGCGGAATGGCAGACGCGCACGGTTCAGGTCCGTGTGTCCGAAAGGACGTGAGGGTTCAACTCCCTCCTCGCCCACCATCCCCCCTCATCGGGGATTCTCCCCCTCCGGCGGTCACCACCGCCATCGCGAGATCGGTTCCGGGTGTAACCCGATCCGGTCTCGCTTTTCGTTTTCCCGGGCTCCGGCCACGCTCCGTGCCCGGACGCCGTGCGCCGATCAGGCGTCCCGCAGCGCCGGGCGGTCGGGATGGTCGGCCATCACGAGCACATCGGCGAACGAACCGGGGTCGCCCTCGCTCTCGTAGCGGGCGTACGCGGCGGCGGTCCAGGCGTCGTTGGGGGGCAGCATGCGGCGCAGCGCGGCCCCGCCGACGCGCAGGTGCACGGTCAGCTCGGCGGCCAGGCCCCGGCCCAGCAGCCGTCCGCCGGCGAGCAGCACCACCCCGTCCGGCCCGAGCGGCACCGGCTGGTCGCGGTAGGCACGGTCGCGCACCGTGTCGCGCAGCCGGGGCAGCACCAGGCCGCTGCCGCCGGGACCCATCGGGGCGAGGACCTCGCGGCGCAGCGCGGGCTCGTCGAGCCAGCCGTCGAGGAACATGTCCGGGTCGGTGCGGCCGAGCTCCAGGCGGACCGACGCCGGTCGCAGGAAGTCGTCGGCGTCCACCGCCAGGGCCGGTCGGCCGCCGGAGCGCAGCCGCTCCGCGACCGCCCGGGCCAGCTCCAGCGGGGCCGCGGGCGGGGCGCCGTCGACGAGCACGCGCACCCGCCCCGACGGCTCCCGGGCGCGTTCCGCCAGGTGTGCCGCGAGCCCCGCCCGGTCGACGGGCCGGAACGCCCCTGCCATGTCGTCCTCCCGGTCCTGGCGTGCCCTCGGTCCCGCAGCGACACTAGGCGGATGGTCGGCGACGGCGCGGGAGCGGTGCTGCGCCGAGCGCTGCGGGTCCTCGAGGCGGTCGCCGAGGCGGGTGACGGGGTCAGCGCCAAGGCCCTCGCCCGCCGCCTGGAGCTGCCGTTGCCGACGGCGTACCGGTTGCTGGGGACGCTCGTCGAGGAGGGCTACCTGGTCCGGCTGCACGCCGAGCGCGGGTACGGGCTGGGCTACCGCGTCGTCGGGCTGTACCGGGGGATGACCGACCCGATCGTGCCGCCCGCCCCGGCCCGGGAGGTGCTCGCCGAGCTGCACACCACGGCCCGCGCGGCGGTGGTGCTGGCCGTGCTGCGGTCCGACGACGTCGTCGTCGCCCACACCGAGACCTGTGCGGCGCACCCGGGGCCGGGCGCGGTGACCGGGGAGCCGCTGCCCGCGCACGCGACCGCGCCGGGCAAGGCACTGCTCGCCGGGCTCGACGCCGGACGGCTGGCCGACGTCCTCGGCGTCGGGCACGGGCCGCTCGCGCCGCTGACCCCGCACACCCTCACCGACCGGCGGCTGCTCGACCGCGACCTGCTGCGGGTCCGCTCGGCGGGGGTCGCGGTGGAGGTGGAGGAGCACGCCCGCGGCCGGGCCGGGCTCGCGGTCGCGGTGCCGCACCCGGGCGGCGGCG
>NZ_JAMXSG010000242.1:0-9311 GCF_024124365.1 Pseudonocardia sp. McavD-2-B | reverse complement strand
TCCTCCGCGCCGAGGCCGATTCCGTCCAACGGCGCGCGCACCTGCGTGGCCAGATGCTGTTGCGAGCCTCGCAGTCCTTCACCGACACGAGCACCGTGCCCGACGTCCGAGCGCGCATCGACGAACTAGTCCTGTCCGGGCTCGCCGCCGCGGCCCAGTCCGCGCACCCCGGCGCCGCGGACGCCCGGCCGTTGTCCACGACGGTGGAGTTCCTGCGCCCGGTGCAGGTCACCGACCGGCTGCGGGCCCGCACCGTCGCGATCCGCGACGGCCGCCGCTTCCGCACCCTGGGCACGGAGCTGCTGCTGCCCGACGGGCGGACCGCGGTGCGCGCCGTCGGCACCGCGCTGCGCCGATGATCGCCCGGACGGGTCGTCGCTGTTAGCGTCGTCACCGTCCCCGGCTCGGAGGTGCGCACGTGTCGACCCCGCAGGTCCCCGCCCCACGACCCCACCGGATCGCCGTCATCGGGTCCGGACCGTCCGGCCTGTACACGGCCGAGGCGCTGCTGGCGGGTGACCCGTCGGTGCACGTCGACGTGATCGACCGGCTGCCCGCGCCCTACGGTCTGGTCCGGTACGGCGTCGCCCCCGACCACGTGAAGATGAAGTCGGTCATCCGCGCGCTGGTGCGGACCTTCGACGACAGCGACCGCGTCCGGTTCCTCGGCAACGTCCACGTCGGCCCCGGCGGTATCCCGGGGGAGGCGCTGCGGGAGCACTACCACGCCGTCGTGCACGCCACCGGCAGCGCGGTCGACCGCGACCTCGGCGTCCCGGGGGAGGACCTCGCGGGCTCGGTCGGGTCCGGTGCGTTCGTGTCCTGGTACTGCGGGCACCCCGACGCGGTCGGTCCCGGCCCGCTGCTCGACCGCCCCGGCGTGGTCGTGGTCGGCGCGGGGAACGTCGCCGTCGACGTCGCGCGGGTCCTGGCCCGCCCCGCCGACGACCTCGCCGCCACCGACGCGCACGACGCGGTGCTCGACGCGCTGCGGGCGAGCGCGGTCACCGACGTGCACGTACTGGTCCGGCGCGACCCGCTGCACGTGAAGTTCACCCCCGCCGAGCTGCGCGGTCTCGGCGGCCTCGACGACGTCGACGTCGTGGTGCACGACGGCGGCCTGCTCGCCGCAGACGTCGCCGAGCCGGAGGAGCGCCGGATGCGCCAGAACATCGAGATGCTCACCGCATGGGCCCGCCGGTCCTCCACCGGCGCGCCCCGGCGGATCCACCTGCGGTTCCTGCGGTCCCCGGTCCGGCTCGTCGACGACGGGACCGGCCGGGTCGGCGCCGTCGAGATCGAACGCAACGCCCTCGGCGACGACGGCCGGGTGCGCGGCACGGGGGAGCGGGAGACCCTGGAGGCGGGCCTGGTCGTGCGGGCCATCGGCTACGCGGGCGAGCCCATCGAGGGGCTGCCGTTCGACGCGGCCACCGGCACCGTCCCGCACGAGGCCGGACGGGTGCTGCTCGGCGGGGAGCCGGTGCGCGGCAGCTACGTGGCCGGGTGGATCAAGCGGGGCCCGACCGGGGTGATCGGCACCAACAAGGGCGACGGCGCGCAGACCGCGGAGTCGGTGCTGGCCGACCTGCCTGCCCTGTCGGCGCCGCCGCGGCCGGGCGGCGTCGCCGTCGTCGAGCGGATGCGCTCCTACGGCGTCGACCCCGTGCTGTGGGAGGACTGGCTGCGCCTCGACGCCGCCGAGCTCGCCCTGGGGGAGCGGCGCGGCGGCACCGACCGGGTCAAGATCGCCGACCGGGCGGAGATGCTCGACGCCGCCCGCAGCCGCAGCTCACGGTCGTAGCGGTCGGTTCCCGCGCGGCCGCCGTACGGCTCAGTACGGGTCGACCGCCATGACGCAGGACATCGCGCCCATGCCGCGGGAGAAGTCCTCGGCCTCGTCGGGGGTCATGGACATGGTGCAGGTGACCGAGCTGTAGGCGACACCCTCACGGACGTCGACGCAGAACTCGCGCAGCGTGCGGCCACAGCCCTGCAGCGCCGAGGCGATCTGCATGACCCCGGCCATCCCGTCGCCGGTGACGACGGTGTGCCGGCGGGGCATCCGGGACGCGATGTCGGCGGCGCCACCGGACCCGGTGGGGAAGGAGAAGGTGGTGGTGGGACGGTCGGCGGTGATGCTCATGATCGTGTGGCTCCATGCGTTGCGCGAGAGAGAAGCGGGAACGCGAGCCAGGTCTCGTAAAACCTCACCGCGGTGTGCGGGAGGGAAGCGCCGGGATTGCGGCGCGGGCGCGTCGGCGGCCTGGATCAGCCGACGCGCAGTGCTACTACCGCGAGAAGTCGTGCGGGCAGCGCTGCGGCCGGAGCAAGGGTGTGCTCGACGGTGCGCATGACGATCACAGTAGCAACCGGATGCGGCCTGCGCCACAGGGGATGCCCCCACTAGCCTCATCGGTGTCCGCCACGCCCTGACCCGAGGGGGAGCCCCACCGTGATCACCGCGATCGTCCTGGTGCACACCGCCGCCGACCGGATCCCCGAGACCGCGCAGGCCATCGCGGACCTCGACGGCGTGTCGGAGGTCTACTCCTGCGCCGGTGACGTGGACCTGATCGCGATCGTCAAGGTGCGCGAGCACGAGCAGCTCGCCGACGTGATCGCCAGCCGGCTCAGCCGGATCGACGGCGTCGTCGGGACCGACACGCACATCGCGTTCCGCTCCTACTCCAAGGCCGACACCGACGCCGCGTTCGCCATCGGGCTCGACTGAGCCGGCCCCCGCGGGTCAGGCCGACGCGAGCTCGGTCGAGAGCGCGGCCCAGCGGGCCAGCAGGTCCGCGGCCGCACCGGAGTCCACCGCCTCGGCGACGGCGTCGAGTGCCGCCCCGACCGACGCGGTGAGGTCGGCACCGACCCCGCGGTGCGCGGCGAGCGCCCCGGCGGCGTTGAGCAGCACGGCGTCGCGCACCGGCCCGGTCTTGCCGGCCACCAGGTCGCGGACGACGGCGGCGTTGACCCGCCGGGTGCCGCCGCGCAGGTCCTCGGCGGTGGCCACGCCGACCCCGAGGTCGGCCGGGTCGAGCCGTTCCTCGCGCACGGTGCCGCCGTCGCTGATCCAGACGGTGCTGCGCCCGGTGGTGGTCAGCTCGTCGAGCCCGTCGTCGCCGCGCACCACCAGTACCGACTTGCCGCGCCGGGCGAAGACCTCGGCCATCGTCGCGGCGTGCCGGGGGTCGGCGCAGCCGATCAGGCCGGTCTCCGGCTGGGCCGGGTTGGACAGCGGCCCGAGCAGGTTCATCGCGGTCGGGACGCCGAGCTCGCGACGGACCGCGCCGGCGTAGCGCATGGCGGGGTGGAAGGACTGCGCGAAGCAGAACGCGATCCCCAGCTCCGCGGCGCACCGCTCGACCGCGGACGGGGTCAGCTCGATCGCGACGCCCAGCTCCTCCAGCACGTCGGCCGTCCCGCACTGCGACGACGCCGCGCGCCCGCCGTGCTTGACCACCGGCGCACCCGCCGCCGCGACGACGATCGCCGCCATCGTGGAGATGTTCACCGTGTGCGCCTGGTCCCCGCCGGTGCCGACGACGTCGACCGAGCGCCCGGGCACGTGCACCCGCAGCGCGTGGGCCAGCATCGCGTCGGCCATGCCGGAGATCTCCGCGGGCGTCTCACCCTTCGCGCGCAGCGCCACGAGGAATCCGGCGAGCTGCGCCGGGGTCGCCTCGCCGGCGAAGACCTGACCCATCGCCCAGGTCGCCTCGTCGGCGGTCACGTCCTCGCCGCGCATCAGGCGGCCGATCACGGAGGGCCAGGTGGGTGCGCTCACGACGTGAGGTGTCCTCTGTCTCGCTACTGCTGCTGGGTCAGGGTGCCGGGCCGGTGGTCGCGCAGGACCTGCGCCACGACCTCGGCCGCCTCGATCGGGTCGAGCGGGTGCACGAGCACGGCGTCCGCCTCCGACCAGGTGGCGAGCCAGCGGTCGTCCCGGCGGCGGACGGTCAGCACGATCGGGGGGCAGTCGACGATCTCGTGACGCAGCTGCTTGGCCACGCCCATCCCGCCGGTCGGCTGAGCCTCGCCGTCGAGGACCAGCAGGTCGGCCTCACCGGCGTCGCAGGCCGCGAGGACCTCGGCGATGCCGGCCGCCTCCACCCAGCGCACCCGGCCCACGTCCGGCGCGGGCCGCCGCCCGACCGCCTCGATGATGCTCTCGCGGACCTCGGGACGGTGGCTGTAGACCAACACCGTGCTGGTCCCCGTCACCGATCCGGCCGCGCTGCCGATCTCTGCCGCTCGTCCGCTCACGCCGGCGATACTAGGGGAACCCTCCGTCGGCCCCGAACGTTGTCGAGTCGGCGGTCCGGGACGGGGCCGTCCGGCGCCCGCCCGGTCGCCCCGACCAGGCGAAGAGTTCGGTGATCATGGGGCCCGTTCGCCGATCGTGATGTGGCGAGGGGTATCCCGACAAGCCGTAGAAGTTCGGCTCGGGTCATAATGCCCGACGTGACGACAGCGGCACCCAACATCAGCGCGCGGATCCATTCGCTGAACCGCCCCAACCTGGTCAGCATCGGCACCATCGTCTGGCTCTCCAGCGAGCTGATGTTCTTCGCCGGGCTGTTCGCGATGTACTTCACCGCGCGGGCGCAGAACGACGGCCCCTGGCCGCCGCCGCCCACCGAGCTCGACGTCCCCTACGCGCTCGCGATCACGATCGTGCTCGTGGCGTCCTCGTTCACCTGCCAGTTCGGCGTGTTCGCCGCCGAGCGTGGTGACGTGTTCGGCCTGCGTCGCTGGTACGCCCTGACGCTGGCGATGGGGACGTTCTTCGTGCTCGGCCAGGCCTTCGAGTACTACACCCTGGTCACCTCGCACGAGACGACGATCGCGTCGAGCGCCTACGGGTCGGTCTTCTACCTGGCGACCGGCTTCCACGGGCTGCACGTGGTCGGCGGCCTGGTCGCGTTCGTGTACCTGATCATCCGCACGAAGCTCAGCAAGTTCACGCCCGCCCAGGCCACCGCGGCGATCGTGGTGTCGTACTACTGGCACTTCGTCGACGTGGTGTGGATCGGGCTGTTCGCCACGATCTACTTCATCCGCTGACCGATCGCGCCGCCCGTTCCCTGACAGCACCCGCCACGACGTCGAGGTTGGAAGACCCCCAGCGATGACCGAGAACCAGAACCCACCACCGGCCGACCGGCCGGACGAGAAGGCCGGGGGCCGCACCCGTCCGCACGGCAAGATGAAGCGCCGCATCGCCGGCGCCCTCGCCATCGGGCTGGGCCTGCTGTCCGTCGGTTTCCTCTACGCCGCCTTCGCGCCGCAGCCGCAGGTCGCCCAGGCGCAGCAGGACACCGCGCTGATCGCGAAGGGCGAGCAGCTCTACAACAACACCTGCATCACCTGCCACGGTGCGAACCTGCAGGGCGTCGAGAACCGCGGCCCGAGCCTCATCGGCGTCGGTGACGCGGCGGTCTACTTCCAGGTGTCCTCGGGTCGTATGCCGATGGCGCGCCAGGAGGCCCAGGCGGCCCGCAAGCACCCGCTGCCGATCTTCGACCCGGAGACCCAGGAGGGCCGGGCGAACCTCGAGGCGCTGGGCGCGTTCGTGCAGGCCAACGGCGGCGGGCCGGTCACCCCGGCCGCGACCGGCGAGGCCCTGCGCGGCGACGACCCGGGCCGCGGCGGTGTGCTGTACCGCCTGAACTGCGCCTCGTGCCACAACTTCACCGGTGTCGGCGGCGCGCTGTCGTCCGGCAAGTACGCTCCCGCGCTCGAGCCGGCCAGCGAGGAGCAGATCTACACCGCGATGCAGACCGGTCCGCAGAACATGCCGCGCTTCTCCGACCAGCAGCTCACGCCGCAGGAGAAGCAGGACATCATCGCGTACATCAAGTCGGTGAACCACGCCAACGACCCGGGCGGCTACTCGCTGCTGGGTCTCGGTCCGACGGCCGAGGGTGTCTTCATCTTCGCCGTCGTGATGTCCGGTCTGGTCGGGTTCGCCATCTGGTTGGGGGCGAAGAGTTGAGCAGCGAAGTCAGCACCGGGTCGGACCGTCGTCCGACCAAGGAGGAGCTCGACGCGATGTCGCCCGAGCAGCTGGCCCGTCTGGCCGGTGAGCTCGACGAGGTCGAGGTCGTGCACAACACGCCGGCGTTCCCGATCCCGGGGACCCGCGCGGAGAAGCGCGCCGAGCGTTCGGTCGCGCTGTGGTTCGTCATCTCGGCGATCTCCATGATCGCCTTCGTGGTCGCGTTCATCGCGTGGCCGTGGGAGTACGTCAACGTCGGCGAGCCCGGCCACGCGCTCTACAACCTCTACACCCCGGTCATCGGCTTCACCTTCGGGTTCTCGGTGCTCTCCATCGGCATCGCGGTCATCCAGATGGTGAAGAAGCTGTTCCCGGACGAGACCTCGGTCCAGCAGCGCCACGACGGCCCGTCCACCGACGTCGACCGCGCCACCTTCCTGGCCCAGGTCGCCGACGCCGGCAAGGGCACCACGATCGGCCGTCGCAAGCTGATCATCCGCAGCGCGGGCCTGGCCGCGGCCGTCGCCGGTATCGGCACCGGTGTCGTCGCGCTCGGCGGCATCATCCGGAACCCGTGGGCCGAGGGCGACGACGCCCCGCTGTGGCACACGGGCTGGCGTCCGGAGAACGGCGAGACGGTGTACCTGCGCACCGACACGGGTATTCTCTCCGAGATCGCCCGAGTGCGACCCGAGGACATGGAGCCGGGTTCGATGATGACCGTCTTCCCGTACCGCGAGAGCGAGCGGGGCAACGAGGAGGAGCTGCTGCACGCGCAGCGCGCCTCGGACGCGCCGGTCATGCTCATCCGTCTCCGCCCCGGGACCGAGGTCACGAAGCGCCCCGGGCAGGAGAACTTCAACTATGGTGACTTCTACGCCTGGTCGAAGGTCTGCACCCACCTCGGGTGCCCGACCTCCCTCTACCAGGCGCAGGACAACCGCATTCTCTGCCCGTGCCACCAGTCGCAGTTCCTGGCCACGCAGGACGCCGAGCCCGTCTTCGGGCCCGCCGCCCGGCCGTTGCCACAGCTGCCGATCACGGTGAACGAGGAGGGCTTCTTCGTCGCCCGCAGCGACTTCGTGGAGCCCGTCGGACCCGCGTTCTGGGAGAGGCCGAAGACGACATGAGTTCGATCACGACACCCACCACCTCCTCAGGTGGCCTCGCGGCCAAGGGCGGCGCGGCACTCGACCAGGCGGACCAGCGCTACCACGCGGCCGCCGGACTGCGGAAGCAGTTCAACAAGGTCTTCCCGACCCACTGGTCGTTCATGCTGGGCGAGATCGCCCTGTACAGCTTCATCATCGTGCTGCTGTCGGGCACCTACCTGGCGCTGTTCTTCGACCCCTCCATGCAGGAGGTCGTCTACAACGGGCCGTACGACCCGCTGCGCGGCGTCCACATGTCGCGGGCCTACGAGTCCGCGCTGGAGATCTCGCTCGAGGTCCGCGGCGGCCTGTTCATGCGTCAGCTGCACCACTGGGCGGCGCTGCTCTTCGTCGCGGCGATGATCATCCACATGTTCCGGGTGTTCTTCACCGGCGCGTTCCGCAAGCCGCGTGAGGCCAACTGGACCATCGGCGTCGTGCTGATCCTGCTGGGCACCTTCGCCGGCTTCACCGGCTACTCCCTGCCGGACGACCTGCTCTCGGGCGTCGGGCTGCGGATCGCCTCGGGCATCACGCTGACCGTGCCGATCATGGGCACCTGGGTGCACTGGGCGCTGTTCGGCGGCGAGTTCCCCGGGACCGAGATCATCCCGCGGCTCTACATCATCCACGTGCTGATCCTGCCCGGCATCATCCTCGCGCTGATCGCCGTGCACCTCGGCCTGGTGTGGTACCAGAAGCACACCCAGTTCCCCGGCCCCGGCCGGACCGAGAACAACGTCGTCGGCGTGCGGATCATGCCGCAGTTCGCGGCGAAGGGCGGCGCGTTCTTCTTCGTCGTCGCCGGTGTGCTGGCCCTGATCTCCGGGCTGTTCCAGATGAACCCGATCTGGCACCTCGGCCCGTACGACGCCTCGCACATCTCCGCCGGTTCGCAGCCGGACTTCTACATGCTGTGGTCCGAGGGCATGGGCCGGATCTTCCCGCCGTGGGAGTTCTACCTGTTCGGGACGTACACGATCCCGGCGGCGTTCATCCCCACCGCGGGCTTCCTGCCGGTGCTGTTCGTGCTCGCCGGGGCCTACCCGGCCATCGAACGGCGCTTCACCGGGGACGACGCGCTGCACAACCTGCTGCAGCGCCCGCGCGACGTCCCGGTCCGGACTGCGCTCGGCGCCATGGCGATCTCGTTCTACCTGTGGCTCGTGATGTGCGGGTTCAACGACTGGATCTCGTACTTCTTCCACATCTCGCTGAACGCGACCACGTGGGCCGGCCGCATCGGTCTGCTCGTCGTGCCGCCGATCGTGTACTGGGTGGCCTACCGCTGGTGCCTCGGTCTGCAGCGGTCGGACCGCGCGGTGCTGGAGCACGGCATCGAGACGGGCATCATCAAGCGGCTGCCGCACGGTGAGTTCATCGAGGTGCACCAGCCGCTGGGTGGCGTCGACTCGCACGGCCACGCCATCCCGCTGGAGTACCAGGGCGCCTCGGTGCCCAAGCGGATGAACCAGCTCGGGTCGGCGGGTGAGCCGGTCTCCGGTTCGCTGCTCACGCCGGACCCGGTCGAGGAGTCCCGTGCGCTGGCCGTGGCCCGCCACGAGGCCCACGAGCGGGAGCTCGAGGAGTCCCGCCGGCGTCACGAGGCGCGCGCGGAGCTCGAGTCCCGCAGCAGTGAGCTCGCGGGCCGCCCCGACGATGGTGGTCGTCCGCAGCAGCCGCGCGACTGAGCACGGCCCGGGCCCGGCCCGGAAGCACTCCACGGCGGCCCCGCCGGAGACACGGTCTCCGGCGGGGCCGCCGTCGTGTGCCGGTGCGCCGTCGTGCGTCCGGCGGGGGCCGCCGTCGTGTGCGGGCTGCGCGTGGTCGGACGCCGCGTCCCGTGTGTCCGGCCACGGGGTCGTCGGCCGGGGGCGCCGTCGTGGAGGACCGTGGCCCGCCGGGCTCAGATCCCGGCGGGTTCGTCGGGGGAGCGGTCACCGGTGCGGTGCGACGCCTCCCGGGCCCGGTCGGCCCACTCCCGCCAGGCACCCCCGCCCCACGCCGGCTCCGCCCACGGCGGGTCGCAGTACACCAGCCGGGTCCCGCCGGTGGTGAGCCAGCGGTGCAGGACCCGGACCTCCTCCGACGGGGCCCCGCGCAGCGGCCCGTCGCCGGGCAGGACCGTCTGCGCGCCGGTCCGCAGCGCCTCG
>NZ_JAMXSG010000241.1:0-9315 GCF_024124365.1 Pseudonocardia sp. McavD-2-B | reverse complement strand
GTGCGCGGGCTGGGTCCCGCCGCCGGGCAGCGTGACCCGCCGAGCGGCGAGGTCGGGCAGCGCGGCGCCGACCGCGCGGGCCGGGGTCGGGCCGTGCTCGCGCAGCAGCGTCAGCACCCGGTCGGCGGCCTCGGCGTACCAGGCCTGCGGGTCGTCGACGCCGTCCGCCGCGAGCTGCCGCAGCAGGTCACGGCGCTGCACCGCGGCGACGTCCACGGTGGCCGCGTGGTGGGCCAGGGCGGCGTGGGCACGACTGAACACCCACAGCGTGCGGCGCATCGCGTGGTGGCGCAGCAGGGTCCGGTCCTCGTGCAGCGCCGCCGCGACCGGCGCCAGCGACGGCGTCGCCATCCGGGCCGCCGCCGACAGGTACACCGAGACCGGGTCGGTGGAGTGCAGCGCGACCAGGTCGTCGCTGATCGCGACGACGTCGTCGGTGCGGGTGTGCGGGGCGAGCCGGTGCCGGGTCACCAGCCGGGCCCGGCGTTCGGCGTCGCTCACGTGGCGGGTCACGCCGCGGAGACTGCCACGGCCCACCGACGGCGAGGACGTGGCTCACCCCGCCGGGATGGGACCGTGCCGGACCGCCGCCGTATCCTGGGGGCCATGCTCCGCCGCCTCGACCTGCGAGCCGAACCGCTGCCCCGTCCGGCCACCCTGCGCGGCATGATGCCGCGCGCCGAGCTGGACATCGACGCCGCTCTGGAGCGTGCCCGCCCGCTGGTGGAGGACGTGCGCGACCGCGGCGCCGCCGCCGCGCTGGACGCCACCGAGCGCTTCGACCGGGTCCGTCCGGAGACCGTGCGCGTCCCGGCCGAGGCGATCTCCGCCGCCCTGCGCGATCTCGACCCGGACGTGCGCGCGGCACTGGAGACCTCGATCGAGCGCGCCCGGATCGTGCACGCCGAGCAGCGCAGGCCCGACGTGGTCACCCAGGTCGTCCCCGGCGGCACCGTCACCGAGCGGTTCGTCCCGGTCCGCCGGGTCGGGCTCTACGCCCCGGGCGGGCTGGCGGTCTACCCGTCGAGCGTGATCATGAACGTGGTCCCGGCGCAGGCGGCCGGCGTGGAGTCGCTGGTCGTCGCCTCCCCGGCCCAGGCGGAGTTCGGCGGACGCCCGCACCCGACGATCCTGGCGGCGGCCGCGCTGCTCGGCGTCGAGGAGGTGTGGGCCGTCGGCGGCGCCCAGTGCGTCGCGCTGCTGGCCTACGGCGGCACCGATACCGACGGCGCCGAGCTGGAGCCGGTCGACATGGTCACCGGCCCCGGCAACGTCTACGTCACCGCGGCCAAGCGGATGCTGCGCGGCCTGGTCGGGATCGACGCCGAGGCCGGCACCACCGAGATCGCGATCCTCGCCGACGACACCGCGGACGCCGCGCACGTCGCCGCTGACCTCATCTCGCAGGCCGAGCACGACCCGAACGCCGCATCGGTGCTGGTCACGACCTCCGACGCGCTGGTGGAGCGGGTCGAGGCCGAGCTGGAGACCCGGGTCGGCGCGACCAAGCACACCGAGCGGGTGCGCACCGCGCTGACCGGGCCGCAGTCCGGGGTCATCCTGGTGTCCTCGACCGCCGACGGGGTCGCCGTCGTCGACGCCTACGCCGCCGAGCACCTGGAGATCCAGACCGCCGACTCCGGGGGCGACGCGGCGAAGGTCCGCAACGCCGGTGCGATCTTCGTCGGGGCCTGGTCGCCGGTGTCGCTGGGCGACTACTGCGCCGGGTCGAACCACGTGCTCCCGACCGGGGGCTGTGCGCGGCACTCCGGCGGGCTGTCGACGGCGACGTTCCTGCGCGGCATCCACGTCGTCGACTACGGACGCGCGGCGCTGGCCGAGGTCGCCGGCCGGGTCGTGACCCTGGCGAACGCCGAGGATCTGCCCGCCCACGGCGAGGCCGTGACCGCCCGGTTCGAGGGGGCCGGGGCGTGACCGCCGGGTCGACGGTCCGGCTCGCGGACCTGCCGCTGCGCGAGGACCTGCGCGGGAAGAGCCCGTACGGCGCGCCGCAGCTCGACGTCGCGGTGCGGCTCAACACCAACGAGAACCCGTACCCGCCGCCGCCCGAGCTTGTCGCCGACGTCGCCGCCTCGGTGGAGGAGGCGGCCCGTGAGCTGCACCGGTACCCCGACCGCGACCTCGTCGCGCTGCGGGGCGATCTCGCCGCCTACCTGTCCCGGCAGACCGGGGTCGAGCTGACCACGGCGAACCTGTGGGCCGCGAACGGGTCCAACGAGATCCTCCAGCAGATCCTGCAGACCTTCGGCGGTCCCGGCCGGACCGCGCTCGGCTTCGTGCCCAGCTACTCGATGCACCCGATCCTCGCCTCCGGTACGCAGACCGAGTTCGTCCCGGTGCCGCGCCGCGACGACTTCACCCTCGACATCGACGCGGCCGTCACCGTCCTGGCCGAGAAGGCCCCGGACGTCACGTTCGTGACCAGCCCGAACAACCCGACCGGGCAGTCGGTCGCCCCGGCCGACCTGGCCCGGCTGGTCGACGCCGCCCCCGGCATGGTCGTCGTCGACGAGGCCTACGCCGAGTTCGCCGAGGCCACCGGCCGCCCGAGCGCCACGACCCTGCTGGCGACGCACGGCCACAAGCTCGTGGTGTCGCGGACGATGAGCAAGGCGTTCGCCTTCGCCGGCGGTCGGCTGGGCTACCTCGCCGCCGCGCCCGCGGTGATCGGCGCACTCCAGCTCGTGCGACTGCCCTACCACCTGTCGGTGCTGTCGCAGGCCGCCGCGCGGGCCGCGCTCCGCCACGCCGAGGCCACCCTCGGCTCGGTGGCGCTGCTCGCCGCCGAGCGGGACCGGATCTCCGGCGAGCTGGCCGCCGCCGGCTACGACGTCGTCGCCTCCGACGCCAACTTCATCCTCTTCGGACGCTTCGCCGACGCCGGCCGCGCCTGGAAGGGGTTCCTCGACCAGGGCGTGCTGATCCGCGACGTCGGCATCCCCGAGCGGCTGCGGGTCACCGTGGGCACGCCGGAGGAGAACGACGCCTTCCTCACCGCCGCCACCGACCTCGCCACCCAGGAGCTGTTGTGATGACCGACAAGGTGAGCCGCATCGGACGCGTCGAACGCGTCACCAAGGAGACCCGCATCGTCGTCGAGATCGACCTCGACGGCACCGGGCGCACCGACATCACCACCACGGTCCCGTTCTTCGACCACATGCTCGACGCGTTCGGCAAGCACGGCAGCTTCGACCTGTCCGTGCACGCCGAGGGCGACATCGAGATCGACTCCCACCACACCGTGGAGGACGTCGCGATCGTGCTGGGACAGGCGATCCGCCAGGCGCTGGGGGACAAGAAGGGCATCCGCCGCTTCGGCGACGCCTGGATCCCGATGGACGAGGCCCTCGCCCAGGCCGTCGTCGACGTCTCCGGCCGGCCCTACACCGTGTGCACCGGCGAGCCGGAGATGATGCGCGGCTTCGTCGTCGGCGGGCACTACCCGACCGTGCTGAACAAGCACGTGTTCGAGTCCCTGGCCTTCCACGGGCACCTCGCCCTGCACGTCCGGGTGCTCGACGGCCGCGACCCGCACCACATCACCGAGGCCGAGTTCAAGGCCGTCGCCCGCGCGCTGCGGGCCGCGACCGAGCCCGACCCGCGGGTCACCGGGGTGCCGTCCACCAAGGGCGCCCTCTGACGGAATGTTGAGCCCTCAACTTCTGTTGCAGAGGGCATGACGAAGATCGGGTTCCTGTCGTTCGGGCACCACGGAGAGGTCCCCGGGTCCCGGACCCCCACCGCCGCCGATGCGCTGCGCCAGACCGTGGAGCTGGCGCGTGCCGCGGAGGACATCGGCATCGACGGCGCCTTCGTGCGCGTGCACCATTTCGAGCGCCAGCTGGCCGCGCCGTTCCCGCTGCTCGCAGCGATCGCGGCGACCACCAGCCGGATCGAGATGGGCACCGGCGTGATCGACATGCGCTACGAGAACCCGCTCTACATGGCCGAGGAGGCCGCCGCGACCGACCTGCTCTCCGGCGGGCGGCTGCAGCTCGGCGTGAGCCGGGGCTCGCCCGAGATCGCGCTGAACGGCGCCGAGGCCTTCGGGTACCGGCCCGCCGACGGGCAGACCCACGCCGACGCCGCCCGCGCCAAGGCCGAGGTGTTCCTCGCCGCTATCCGCGGTGCCGGGGTGGCACCCGCCGACCCGTCCCGCACCCGCGGGCGGCACGTCGCGCTGCCGGTGCAGCCGCAGTCCCCGGGCCTCGGCGACCGGATCTGGTGGGGCGCGGGGACCCGGGCCACCGCCGAGTGGGCCGCGACCCAGGGCATGAACCTGCAGAGCTCGACGCTGCTCACCGAGGACACCGGCGAGTCGTTCGACCGGCTGCAGGCCGAGCAGATCCTGCGCTACCGCGAGGCCTGGGCCGCCGCCGGGCACGACCGCGCCCCGCTGGTGTCGGTGTCGCGCAGCGTCATCCCGGTCACGACCGACCTCGACCGCCGCTACTTCGGTGAGCGCGGCGAGGACGACCAGGTCGGGGTCCTCGACGGCGCCCGGTCCCGGTTCGGCCGCAGCTACGTCGGCGACCCGGACCGGATCGCCGCCGAGCTCGCCGAGGACGTCGCCGTGCGGGAGGCGGACTACGTGCTGTTCACCGTGCCCAACCAGCTCGGTGTCGAGTACAACGCGCACCTGCTGCGCTCGATCGCCGAGCGGGTCGCCCCGGCGATCGGCTGGGCGCCGGCCGGTCACCAGGTGGCGGCGGCGGTTCCCAGCAGCTGAGGCGGGCCGGGTAGCGGCGCGGGCCGGGGGCGCGGGCGTCCTAGGGTGGGTCCGTGGCCGGACCCACTGCGCTGAGCACCTACCTACAGGCGCGGCGGGCGCTCGTCACCCCCGCCGAGGTCGGGCTGCCCGGCACCGGCACCCGGCGCGCCCCGGGGCTCCGCCGCGAGGAGGTGGCGACGCTGGCGGGCATCAGCGTCGACTACTACGTGCGGCTGGAGAAGGGACGCGACACCAACCCGTCGGCCCAGGTCCTCACCGCGCTCGCCCGCGTCCTGCAGCTCGACGCCGCCGCCACGGCCCACCTGCACGGGCTCGTCCGGCCGGGGGAGCCGGACACCCCCGGCCCGGCCGGGGAGGAGGTGCCCGAGGGCAGCCGGCTGCTGCTCGACGCCGTCGGCCTCCCCGCGTTCGTCGAGAGCCGCGCCTTCGACGTGCTCGCCGCCAACGCGGCTGCCGGGGCGCTCTCTCCGGCGATCCGCCCCGGCGCCAACCGGCTCCGCTCGATGTTTCTCGACGACGCCGAGCGCGCCCTGCACCCGGACTGGGACCGCGACGCCGCGACGATGGTGGCCGAGTTCCGGGCGTCGCTCGGTCGCGACCTGACGACCCCCGCCGTCGCCACCCTGGTCGAGGAGCTGTCGGCGGCGAGCGCGACGTTCCGCGAGGTCTGGCGACGCCACGACGTCGACCTGCTCACCGGGGCCGTCGTGCGCTGGGAACATCCACGGGCCGGGGCCCTGGCGCTGCGCCGGGTCAACTACCCGGTCCCGGGCACCCGGGGCCAGGTGCTGGTCGTGTACTTCGCCGCACCCGGCGGCGACGACGCCGAGCGCCTGGCCCACCTCACCCCCGGCTGATCGCGGGTCCGCGCGGAGATCCGCCCCTCGTGCGCGTCCGGACGCACGCGGACGGCGGATCTGCACGCGCACCGCGGATCACCGGGTGGGGGCCCTGCGAGGACCCCGAACGACGGGGCCTGTGCACCCGCCCCCCGGCCGGGCCAGGCTGGTGGGGCGATCACCGACCACCCGGAGGAACGACACCCGTGAGCCCCCTCGCCCTTGTCACCGGCGCCACCTCCGGCATCGGCCGGGCCTTCGCCGAGCGCCTCGCCGCCGACGGGTACGACCTGATCGTCGTCGGACGTGACACCGCGCGCCTCGACGTGTTCGCCGCCGGGCACCCCGGCCACGACGTCGAGACCGTCACTGCGGACCTGTCCACCGACGCCGGCATCGACCGGGTCGCCGGCCTCGCCGCCGAGCGGCCCCTGGACCTGCTGGTCAACAACGCAGGCGTCGCCCACTACATGCCGCTGACCGACCTGCCCGCGGCCCGGGCCCGGGAGCTGCTGGGCGTCAAGGTCGTCGCCCCGACGATGATCTCCCGTGCCGCGGTCGGGCCGATGGTCGCCCGCGGGTGCGGCGCCGTCGTCAACGTCGCCGGCATGATCGCCTTCAGCGGTCCCGCGCCCGCCGCGGCCGGGCCGCCGCGCGCGGTCTACGGAGGCTCGCTGGCCCACCTCGTGGTCTTCTCCCAGCTGCTGGCCACCGAGGTCGCCGACGCCGGGGTCCGCGTCCAGGTCCTGTGCCCCGGTGTGGTGGCCACCGAGTTCCACACCCGTCAGGGCCTCGACCTGAGCGCCGTCCCGCGGATGAGCCCCGAGGACGTCGTCGCCGCCTGTCTGCGGGGGCTCGAGCTCGGCGAGGTGGTGTGCGCCCCGGGTGTCGAGGCCGCGGGCCTGCTCCGGTCCGCGGCCGAGGCGGGGCTCGCCGCGTTCGCCGGACAGAGCACGGAACTGGCGACGCGCTACCGCCGGGCCCCGGCAGGTTGAACGGCCCTCGACCCATGATCATCAGTACGTCAGCGTTGTCGCGAACCGGTGGAGCAACGCTGACGTACTGATGATCATGCCGACGCGGCGCGCCCGGTGGTGTCCGACGCCGGGCCCGGCGGGCCGCCCGCGGGCGGGTGTCACCCCGCCGACCGGAGCCAGGCCAGCACCGCCAGCACCCGACGGTGCCCGGGGACGTCCGCAGGCAGGTCGAGCTTGGTGAACACCGACCGGACGTGCTTGTTCACCGCTGCGTCGGATACCACCAGTGCCGCGGCGACCTCGGCGTTCGACAGGCCCTGCGCCATCAGATCCAGGACCTCACGCTCGCGCGGGGACAGCCGCGCGACCGGATCACGGCGTCGACGTACCAGCCGGGCCACCACCTCCGGATCCAGCACCGTCCCGCCCGCACCGACCCGCTCGACGGCGGCGACGAACCCGGCCACGTCGGCCACGCGGTCCTTCAGCAGGTAGCCGATGCCGGCGCCGTCGCCGGTGTCGAGCAGCTCCTCCGCGGCGACCGGGGCGACCACCTGGGACAGCACCAGCACGGGCAGGCCGGGGTCGGCCCGGCGCAGCTCCACCGCGGCCCGCAGCCCGCTCTCCGGGCCCGCGGGCATCCGGACGTCGGTCAGGACCAGGTCGGGCCGGTCGGCCCGGACCGCCGCCAGCAGGGCCGGGGCGTCGCCGACCGCGCCGACGACGGTGTGGGAGAACCGCGTCAGCACCCCGACGATCCCGTCGCGCACCAGCACGGAGTCCTCGGCGACGGTCACCCGCACGGCAGCTCCACCCGCAGCAGGGTCGGTCCGCCCACCGGGCTGGACAGTCGCAGCCGCCCGCCGGCGAGGGCGACCCGCTCGGCGAGCCCGGACAGACCGGTCCCGCCCGCCGGGTCGGCGCCGCCCCGGCCGTCGTCGCGGACCTCCAGGACGAGCTGGTCGGCGTGCCGGCCCCCGCCGATCGAGGCGGTGGTGGCACCGCTGTGGCGGGCGATGTTGGTGAGCGCCTCGGTGAGCACGAAGTACGCGGTCCCGGCGACGGCCGGGGGCAGCTCGGCGGGCAGGTGCAGGCCCACCTCGACCGGCACCGGGCATCGCCGGGCCCGGTCCGCGACGGCCACGGCGAGCCCGTTGTCGGCCAGCGTCGCCGGGTCGAGCCCCCGGACCAGGTCACGCAGCTCGGTCAGCGCCAGCCCGAGCTCGTCGCGGGCCGTGTCGAGCCGTGCCGCGCAGGCCGAGCCGTCGACGGCGTCGAGGCGGGCCAGACCGAGGGTCACCCCGAGCGCGACGAGCCGTTGCTGGGCGCCGTCGTGCAGGTCCCGCTCGATCCGGGCCCGTTCGGTCGCGAACGCGCCCAGCAACCGCCGGGTCGCGACGTCGGACAGGTCGGGGCCCAGCTCGGTGCCGCGCGGACCGAGGACGGTGCGGGTCAGGGTCGCCCGTGCCCCGGCCCACGCGGTGACCGTCCACGGGGTCGCGGCGAGCAGCAGGACCCCGAGCGCGACGAGCGGCAAGGCGGTCGGGTCGTCGACGGGGGAGACGAACAGCAGCACCGGCAGGACCAGGGAGAAGCCGAGGACGCCGGCGTCGAGCGCGGCCAGCGCGGTCGCGGCGAGCAGCGCGAACCCGATCTCGCGCCGGGTCAGCGGGGCCCGCCACCGGGCCGCCGACCACCACCGCCCGGCGGGGCGCGGCGGGGCCGGCAGTGGTGCGGTGTCGACCAGGCGCAACCGGGCCCGCTCCAGAACGGCGAGCGGCCGGCCCGCCAGGCCCACGGACACCACCAGGACGACGGCGGTGCCGGCGGCGACCCACGGTCCGCCGAGGACGAGCCCGGACGTCACGACCGCGACGACGCCGACGAGCCCGGCCCCCAGCAGCGCACCGGTCAGGAGGAAGGCCAGCGAGCGCCACGGCCACGCCGTCGCGAGGAACCTCAGCGGCTGCTGGTCCACCGCCTGCCAGGCCGTCACGATCCGCACGCCGGGCAACGTAGCCGGACACCCGCTCCGGGCGCGGTAGCGCAGGCACTACCCCGGAACTCCCGTCCGGGTGACCGCGTGGGACCCGGCCCCGGCGGTCCACTCGGCACATGCCGACCACGACGATCGAGCTCCACGACCTGCACCACGTCCACCGCCCCCGCGGGGCGCCCCCGGTCCGCGCACTGGCCGGGGTCTCGCTGCGGCCCCGGCCCGGCACCGTGGCCGCCGTGATGGGCCCGTCGGGATCGGGCAAGTCGACCCTGCTCCACTGCGCTGCCGGGCTGCTCGTCCCCACGTCGGGCCGCGTGCTGCTCGGCGGCACCGACCTGGCGGCGCTGTCCGAACGGCGACGCACGCTGGCCCGCCGGGAGCGCACCGCCGTCGTGTTCCAGGCGTTCAACCTGGTCGCCGCGCTGACCGCGGCCCAGAACGTCGCCCTGCCCGCGCGGCTCGCCGGGCGCCGGGTCGAGCGCCGCGCCGTCGCCGCGGCCCTCGACGAGGTCGGGCTGGCCGACCGGGCCGGGCACCGTCCGGCCCAGCTGTCCGGCGGGCAGCAGCAGCGCGTCGCGATCGCGCGCGCCCTGCTCACCCGGCCCGCGGTGCTGTTCGCCGACGAGCCGACCGGCGCGCTCGACTCGGCCGCGTCCACCGGAGTGCTGGCGCTGCTCCGCCGCTGCGCCGTCGACGGCGGCGCGACGACGCTGATGGTCACCCACGACCCGGCGGCCGCGGCCT
>NZ_JAMXSG010000240.1:0-9429 GCF_024124365.1 Pseudonocardia sp. McavD-2-B | reverse complement strand
GGCGGCGGGCTGTGGCATCGCGCTCAGCAGGCCGAGCAGCTCCGCGCGGGTCGCCGGGTCGGCCTCGGGGGCGGCGCGCGTCCCACCCAGCAACGGGCCCTGGGCGAACGCGATCCCGATCGCGAACAGCCCCGTCAGCCGGGCCGCGTCGCGGACCCCGGTCGCGGCGACCGGCGCCCCGACCGCGCGCGACACCTCGACCACGGCACGGACGGCGGCACCGGTCCCCGTGTCGAGCATTCCGTCGCAGAGGTCCGGCTCGAGCTTCACCACGTCCGGCCGAACGGCGGCCACGAGCTCCGGACCGAACGCGCGCCCGGCCCCGTCGAGACCGATGCGGAACCCCCAGCGCCGCAGCTCGGCCAGTGCCAGGACGAGGTGCTCCGCCGGTGCGGCCGCGGCGATCGGCGGGCCGACCTCCAGCAGGGGAGCGACCGGGTCGGAGGTGCCGCCGAGCATGGCGCGCAGCCGGCCGCGGGCGTGGAGGACGGTGTCCGCGGCGACGTCGACCTGCACCGGGACGGCGGCACCCCAGGACCGGGCGGACGCGACCGCGGAGACCGCGGTGCCCGCGTCGAGCTCGGCGATCCGGCGGGCGTCCCAGCCGCGGTCGCGGGCCGCGACGGCCACCGCGTCGTGGTGCAGGCGCGGCACGACCTCGACCCCGGTGCAGCGACCGGAGCGCAGATCGTGCACAGGGATGTACGCGAAGCGCTGGTCGGGCATCGGGGAGGTCCGTTCGGGTGACGGTGATCGACTGACGCACACACGGTGTCACGTCGATGTGGACCGAACGGGGACGCGGAGGTGAACAGCGGATGGACTGACCCGGTGCGCCCGGCCGGTGACCGGGTGCAGCCGGGATCAGGAGCGCTTCTCGCCGCGGGTCATCGCCAGCACGTCCAGGGCACGGTCCAGCTCGTCCTCGGTGAGGGTGCCGTTCGCGACGTGGCCGCGCTCGATCACGACCTCGCGGATCGTCCTCCGCTCCTTCAGCGCCTGCTTCGCGACGGCCGCCGCCTCCTCGTAGCCGATCCTCGAGTTCAGCGGGGTGACGATCGACGGGGAGGACTCGGCGTACTCGCGGGTGCGCTCGAGGTCGGCCTCCATGCCGTCGACGACCTTGTCGGCGAGCAGCCGAGCGGCGTTCGCGATCAGCCGGGCGGACTCCAGGACGTTGCGCGCCATCACCGGCATCATCACGTTCAGTTCCAGGTTGCCCTGGCTGCCCGAGAAGCCGACCGTCGCGTCGTTGCCCATGACCTGCGCGCACACCATCATCGTGGCCTCGCAGATCACCGGGTTGACCTTGCCCGGCATGATGGAGCTGCCCGGCTGCAGGTCCGGCAGGTGGATCTCGGCCAGCCCGGTACGCGGCCCGGACGACAGCCAGCGCAGATCGTTGGCGATCTTGTAGAGCGACACGGCGACGGTGCGCAGCGCGCCGGAGGCCTCGACCAGGCCGTCGCGGGAGCCCTGGGCCTCGATGTGGTCGGTGGCCTCGGCGAGCTGCTCCAGGCCGGTCGCCTCGCGCAGCTTCGCGACCACGGCGGCGCCGAACCCGTCCGGAGCGTTGAGCCCGGTGCCGACCGCGGTCCCGCCGATCGGCAGGACGGCGAGGCGGGGGAGCGCGTCGCGGACGCGGGCGGCGCCGTAGCCGGCCTGGCTGGCCCAGCCACCGGCCTCCTGGCCGAGGGTGATCGGGACGGCGTCCATGAGGTGGGTGCGGCCGGCCTTCACGACCTCCGACCAGTCCGCCGCGCGGCGGCGCAGCGCGGCCTCGAGGTGCTGCAGCGCCGGGACGACCTCGGTCGCCAGCGCCTCGGTGGCGGCGAGGTGGATGGTCGTCGGGAAGACGTCGTTCGACGACTGCGAGGCGTTGACGTGGTCGTTCGGGTGCACGTCGGTGCCGGCGTGTGCGGCCAGCGAGGCGATCACCTCGTTGGCGTTCATGTTCGACGACGTGCCCGAGCCCGTCTGGAAGACGTCGACCGGGAAGTGGTCGTCGTGCCCGCCCGCGGCCACCTCGTCGGCGGCCGCGGCGATCGCGCGGGCCCGGTCGTCGTCCAGTACGCCCAGCTCGCCGTTCACCCGGGCCGCGGCCGCCTTGACCAGGCCGAGCGCGCGTATCTGCGCGCGCTCCAGGCCGCGGCCGGAGATCGGGAAGTTCTCCACCGCGCGCTGGGTCTGGGCCCGCCACAACGCGTCGGCGGGGACCCGGACCTCGCCCATGGTGTCGTGCTCGATGCGGAAGTCCTCGCTCATGGGCTGAGGTCTACTCCTCCGCGACACGTCCCGCAGTGTTACGTGAGCCTAACCTCACGGCAGCGGCGGGGCCTCGCCCTCGACGCCGTCGAAGTCGACGGAGGAGAACTCGCGCAGCTTGGTGAGACGGTGGTAGCCGTCGATCAGCCGGACGGTGCCGGACTTGGACCGCATCACGATCGACTGGGTGGTCGCCCCGCCACCCCGGTAGTGGACGCCGCGCAGCAGCGGGCCGTCGGTGATGCCGGTGGCGCAGAAGAAGACGTTCTCGCCGCGCACGAGCTCGGCGGTGGTCAGGACCTTGTCGAGGTCGTGACCCGCGGCGAGGGCCTTCTCGCGCTCGGTGTCGTCCTTGGGCCACAGCCGGCCCTGGATCTCGCCGCCCATGCACTTCAGCGCGGCCGCGGTGATGATCCCCTCCGGGGTCCCGCCGACGCCGTAGAGCATGTCCACGCCCGAGGTGGGACGCGCGGCGGCGATGGCACCGGCGACGTCGCCGTCGGAGATGAACGCGATCCGGGCCCCGGCCGCGCGGATCTCGGTGACGATCTGCTCGTGGCGCGGGCGATCGAGCACGCAGACCGTGACGTCGGCGACGTCGATCTCCTTGGCCCGGGCGACGCGGCGGATGTTCTCCGCGACCGGTGCGGTGATGTCGATGGCGTCCGCGGCCTCCGGCCCGACCGCGATCTTCTCCATGTAGAAGACGGCGGACGGGTCGAACATGGCGTCCCGCTCGGCGACGGCGAGCACCGCGAGGGCGTTGGGCATGCCCTTGGCCATCAGCGTGGTGCCGTCGATGGGGTCGACGGCGACGTCGCAGAACGGGCCCTCGCCGTTCCCGACCTCCTCGCCGTTGAACAGCATCGGGGCCTCGTCCTTCTCGCCCTCGCCGATGACGACGACGCCGCGCATCGACACCGACGAGATGAGCTGGCGCATGGCGTCGACGGCGGCACCGTCCCCGCCGTTCTTGTCGCCCTTGCCGACCCAGCGGCCCGCGGCCATCGCGGCGGCCTCGGTGACCCGGACCAGCTCCATCGCCAGGTTGCGGTCGGGCGCCTCACGACGGCGGGGGGTGGCGGGGCTGGCGGGCTGGCTCACGGATACGTCTCCATTCACGGGCGGCGTGCTCGTCGGCGACGTCCCCTCGTCCGGGTTGCCACGGGCGTGCGGGGAGGCGCCCGGCGATCCTCGCACGCCCGACGTCGGGGGAGCAGCGATGAGCGACCGACGCCATGCCTGGGACGATGGACACGTGAGCGCACGACCTGACCCGGGAACGCCGTCGCCGGACTCCTCGGAGCCCGCCGGGCCCCCGGCTGTCCCGGACCCGGCCGAGACCTCCGGTACCACCGGGGCCGCCGACCGGGCCACGGCCGGTGGCACCGGTCCGGGCCCGGTTCCGGCTGCGGACCCGGCCGCCGCGCCCGCGGGTGCGGCCGGGTCCGGGAGGCCGCAGCCGCCGCCGGTGACCCGCCGGATCCCCGAGGCGGGTCCGCAGGCGATGCACAAGCCCGCCCGGGGCGACGCGTCGGTGCGCGACCTGATCTGGGCGTGCGTGATCCTCGTCCCGGTCGCCCTGCTGATCTTCTCGGTCGGCGGGTCCTGCTCGTTCTCACCCGGCACCCCGGCCGAGAACGCCGCGTCGGCCCCCACCGTCGACGCCCCGGCCCGGATCGCCGAGTACGCCCGTGGCTCGACCTTCCCGCTGCGGCTTCCGGACGTCCCGTTCCGGGTCAACTCCACCGACCGCGGCCCGGTGGAGGGCGGCGGCACCGCCGTGCGCATCGGCTTCGTCACCCCCGACGCGGACTTCCTGAGCCTGGTCCAGACCGACGGCTCGGTCGAGGGTGTCCTCGCCACCGAGTCCGGTTCCGCGGGACGCGGCGACGGCCCGCCGACGATGCGCGGCACCGTGCAGGCGGGCGGCCTGACCTGGGAGGTCTACGGCGCCGAGGGCGGCGAGCCCTTCCGGGTCGCGACGCTGCCCGGACGGCCGGAGGTCCGCGTCCTGGTGACGGGCTCCGCCTCGGACGAGCAGTTCACCACCCTGGCCACCGCCCTGACGGCCGCCCGCGTCTACCCGCCCGGTTCCTGAGGACCGGTCCCACAGGGGGTCCGGTGTCCCACACGGTCTCCGATCCCCTGTGCGACACCGGAACCCCTGTGGGGCGTGGTTGTCCACATCGCGGGGAGTTGTCCACACGTGCCCGGGCGGGGCCGGCGGACGGGGTGGACCTCTGCCCGGTACGACGCCCGTGCGGCGCTCGGAGCTGATCGCCGCGGGGATGAGCGAGGCCGAGATCCGGCAGGCTCTGGGCGCGGGGCGATCGTGCGGCTCTGCCGCGGGATGTACCGCGGTGCCGTAGCGCCCGGGGCGGCGACGGGACCCGGCGGGCGCTGGGAGGAACTCGTCGCCGCGCACGAGCGCGCCGTGCGCGGTGTGGTGCGTCGGCTCGCCTCGCCCGCCCGCCGTCGTCAGCCACATCTCCGCCGCGGTCGTGCACGGCGCCGAGCCCCGGGGAGTCACGGAGCCGTGTCCTGTTCCACACGGCCGGGCTCCCCGCTCCCGACCTGCAGCGTGGGGTGCGCGACGGGTCCGGCCGGTGGCTCGCCACCGTCGACTTCTGGTGGGACGGCTGTCCACCGTCGTCGGGGGGTTCGACGGCGAGATCACGTACGGGCGTCTGCACCCACCGGGGAGGACGGCGGGCCAGGTGAGCACCGAGGAGAAGGTCCGCGAGGACCGGTTCCGCGATCTGGGCCTGCACGTCGTCCGGTGGACCTGGCGCGACCCTGGCCGCCCCCGCCGCCCTCCTGACCCGCCTCCGGACCAGGCTGCCGACCCGATGACCTCCCACACCGGATCCGGCGTCCCGCATCGGATCGGGACCCGTGTGGGACGCCGGATACCGTGCGGGAGGCTCAGGCCTCGTCGTCGGACTCGGCGTCGGCCAGCTTCTCCTCGATGCGGGTGCGGGCGCCGGCGAGCTGGGCGTCGCAGCGCTTGGCCAGGGCCTCGCCGCGCTCCCACAGCGCGACGGACTCGTCCAGGCCGAGGCCGCCGACCTCCAGCGCGCGCACGACCTCCACGAGCTCGTCGCGGGCCTTCTCGTAGCCCAGGGTCTCCACTGCCGGACGGTCGCTCATCAGGTCTCCGGGTCGGGGGTGGTGGTCACGGTGGCGGCGACGGCGCCGTCGGCGACCCGGATCCGCAGGCCGGTGCCGGCGGGCGCGTCGGCGACCGACCGCAGCAGCGGGGGCACGTCGTCGTCGGTGCGGTCGGCGAGCTGCACGATCGCGTAGCCGCGGGCCAGGGTCGCGGTCGGGCCGAGCGCGGCGAGCCGGGCACCCAGGTGCTCCAGCTCCGACGACGACCGGTCCAGCCGGCGCAGCACCGCGCGGTGGGCGGCGGTGCGGGCGTCGGCGATCTCGCCCTCCCGGGAGGTGACGATGCGCAGCGGGTCGGCCAGCACGGGCCGTCGTCGCAGGTCGTCGAGGCGGTGCTGCTCGCGGTCGACCCAGCCGTGCAGCGCGCGGCGGGCCCGGTCGCGCAGCCCGGAGATCCGCGCGGTCTCCTCGGCGAGGTCGGGCACCAGACTGCGTCCGGCCTCGGTGGGGGTGGAACAGCGCACGTCGGCGACGTGGTCGACCAGCGGGGTGTCCGGCTCGTGCCCGATGGCCGACACGACCGGGGTCCGGCAGGTGGCGACGGCGCGGCACAGCGTCTCGTCGGAGAAGGGCAGCAGGTCCTCGACGCTGCCGCCACCGCGGGCGAGCACGATGACCTCGACGTCCGGGTCCCGGTCGAGGGCCCGCAGCGCGCCGACGACCTGCTCGACGGCGAGCCCGCCCTGCACCGCGACGTTCTCGATCCGGAACCGCACCGCGGGCCAGCGTGAGGTCGCGTTGCGGACGACGTCGTGCTCGGCCGCCGAGTCGCGCCCGGTGACCAGGCCGATGGTGTGCGGGAGCAGCGGCGGGCGCCGCTTGAGGGCCGGGTCGAACAGCCCCTCGGCGGCGAGCAGCCTGCGCAGCCGCTCGATGCGGGCCAGCAGCTCGCCGAGCCCGACCGCGCGGATCCGGTCGACGCGCAGCGACAGCGTGCCGCGCCCCAGGTAGAACGACGGCTTGCCGTGCACGATCACCCGGCTGCCCTCGGTCACGGCGCCGCCGGCGTCGCGCACCAGCGACGACGGCGCCGTCAGCTGCAGGGAGATGTCCGCGGCCGGGTCACGCAGGGTCAGGAACGCGGTCCCGGAGCGGGCGTTGACCTGGGCGAGCTGGCCCTCGACCCACACCGCGCCGAGCCGGTCGACCCACTCGGCGATCTTGCGGGCGACCGTGCGGACCGGCCACGGGTCCTCTTCGGAGGTCGTGGCGCTCAACGGTTCTCGGACACCGTCGCGATCCGGTTCGTCAGCATCGTGACGTACGGCGGCCGGTTCTCGTGCGCGGTCTCCCAGGCGAGGAGGTCCGCGAGGTCGTCGAGGCTCAGCGTGCGGAGCTTGCCGCGCAGCTGGGGCACGGTCATCGTCGGGTACTCGGGCAGCACGGCGGGCGCGGTCGCACGCGCCTCGGCCCGGTTCGACGCCGACGCCGGACGCGGCGACGCGGGCGACCGGTCGATCGGGATGCCGGTGCGGGCGGGCCGCAGCGACGACACGGTGCCGTTGCGCCCGGCCGGGGGAGCGGCGGGCGGCAGCGGCGGGGCGATCGGCTCCGGGTCGGGCAGCGACAGGTCGGCGCCGTCGGCCAGATCGTCGTCGAAGGTCGCCCAGCTGGGGATGTCGTCGGCGGGACGCAGGGTGCCCAGCGCGCGGTCGCCCTTGATGGCCAGCTCGGTGATCCGCTGCTGGAGCCGCATGGACACCTGCAGCGCCTGGCTGACCGCGGTCACCGGCAGCTCGACGGCGTGCCGCGGCAGCTCTCGGGCCTGCTCGACGGCGGTCACGACGAGGCCGGCGGCGATCCGCACGGGGAACGGCAGCGGAGACATGCACGCCATTGTCCCCTGATCCGTGGCCGCCTGTCGCGCCGGGCGCACCGGGCGCCGGTCGGGCCGGTCACGTACGGCTGCCCGCTCCCGGGCCGGTCCGTACCCTGGGAGCCATGTCCGGTTCTGCCAAGCAGGTCCTGCTCGCCAAGCCCCGCGGCTACTGCGCGGGCGTCGACCGTGCCGTCGAGGCGGTGGAGCAGGCGCTCGACCAGTACGGCGCCCCCGTGTACGTCCGCAAGGAGATCGTGCACAACAAGCACGTGGTGGAGACGCTGCGCGAGCGCGGTGCGATCTTCGTCGACGAGGCGTCGGAGGTTCCGGAGGGCGCGCACGTGGTGTTCTCCGCGCACGGCGTCTCGCCCGCGGTCCGCGACGAGGCCGCGGGCCGGAGCCTGCAGACCATCGACGCGACCTGCCCGCTGGTGACCAAGGTCCACCAGGAGGCGAAGCGGTTCGCCCGCGAGGACTACGACATCCTGCTCGTCGGGCACGCCGGGCACGAGGAGGTCGAGGGGACCTCCGGTGAGGCGCCCGAGCACATCCAGCTCGTCGAGTCCGCCGCCGACGTCGACTCCGTGACCGTCCGCGACCCGGAGCGGGTCGTGTGGCTGTCGCAGACCACGCTGAGCGTCGACGAGACGATGGACACCGTCCGTGCGCTGCGCGAGCGGTTCCCGAAGCTGCAGAACCCGCCGTCGGACGACATCTGCTACGCCACGCAGAACCGCCAGGTCGCGGTGAAGACGATGGCGCCGCGCTGCGACCTGGTGCTGGTCGTCGGGTCGCGGAACTCGTCGAACTCGGTGCGTCTGGTCGAGGTCGCACTGGGCGCCGGGGCCGGTGCCTCGTACCTGATCGACTACGCCCGCGAGATCGACGAGTCCTGGCTCGACGGCGTCACGACGGTCGGGATCACCAGCGGTGCGTCAGTCCCGGAGATCCTGGTGCAGGGTGTCGTCGAGTACCTCGCCGAGCGCGGCTTCGGCTCGGTCGAGGAGGTCGACACCGCCGAGGAGACGCTGACCTTCTCGCTGCCCCGCGAGCTGCGCCCGCCGCGCGGCCGGTCGCTGGGCCTGACCCCGGTGAACTGACCGCGGCACACACGACGGAGGCCCCGGACCGACTCGGTCCGGGGCCTCACGTGTGTACGGGGCGGGGGGTCAGCCCGCGGCGCGGTCCGCCTGGACCTGCTTCGCCGACACGACCTGCACCTGGTCGCCGATCTGCAGGGTGTCGAACCAGAGCTTCGCGTTCTCCGGGGTGAGCCGGACGCAGCCCGCCGACGGGGTGTCGGTGCGGCCCTCGTGGAAGGCGATGCCGCCGTCCTGGAAGAACACCGCCCACGGCATCGGGGCGGGCTCGCCGTTGGTCATCGTGTACTCGCCGCTCTTGTGCAGCTGCTCCTTGCGGTAGACCCGCAGGGAGTGGCCGACCGGGGTCTCCTTGCCCGGGCCGCCGATGGCGACCGGGACGGGCCCGTGGGTGATCTTCCCGTCGGTGAACAGCCAGGAGCGCTGGGTGTCGAGATCGACGCAGGCCCGGGCCGTGACGGTGCACGGGGTGCCCGCGACGAGCGGCTGGTCCCGGAAGGCCTGCGCGGCCGGGGTCCCGGCGACCGCGGTGCCGACGCCGATCAGCGCGACGGTCGCGGCGACCAGCGCGACGACGATCGCGGGTCGCGTCCTGCGGGGGCTGCGGGTGGTCGACAATGGCTCTCCAGTGGTTCCGTCGTGCGTCGGGGAGCGGCGGGGTCACGCCGTGCCCCCCGATGGGAAGACGCTCGGGAGTGCAGTGGGTTGCTCCCATTGTCCGATCCGTCGCCACCCGGGCGGTCTGCGGGGTACGTTCCGGCCGTCCACCTGGGCGGATGCGTCCGGACGACCGTGGCTGCGCCGGACGGCCGTCAGCGGGTGTCGCGGCGTGTCCGGCCGGTCGCGCCGCGTGTCGATCCGCGGGAGGGCTCGGAGCGGGACGGGTCGGTGCGTGAGGACCCGGCGCGCGAGGAGCCGGGCCGCGCGGCCCCGGCCGACCGTGCGACGGATCCGGTGCGCGAGACCCCGGTGCCGGTGGACCCGGTACGGCCGGTGGACCCGGTGCGGGCCGTGTCGCGGCGCGCGGAACCGGTCGGTGCCGACCCGGTGGCCGACCCGGCGCGGGCGGTG
>NZ_JAMXSG010000023.1:0-34715 GCF_024124365.1 Pseudonocardia sp. McavD-2-B | reverse complement strand
CCTTGAAGCTCCTGGTCAGGCGGTCAGATCTAGTCAATCGCCCGTCTACCAGGAGCTTCACCCATCTCAGGTCACGCCACGCCGGACACTCGCTGACCAGTACGAACACGAGGTTGGCAAAGGCTCATTGCTCTCTCCTTCGTTCGCCTGACCAGCTTGGCTAGCCATCTCAGAATGACCGGCTTGACTAGCCATGTCAAGCACGAATGAGGAAGATGGCTAGCCGGGCTAGTCAGCCGACCGATACCGTGGGGTCATGAGCACGCCAGCCGAGTTCCTCGCGCATCTGGACCCGGAGGATCCGCGCACTCCGTCGCAGCAGATCTCGAACCAGATCCGCGCCGCGATCAAGCTCGGCAAGCTCAAGGCAGGGGAGAAGCTGCCGTCGCAGCCTGACCTGGCCGAGCGCTACGGCGTCGCCCGCGAGACGGTCAAGGCCGCTCTGCGCCCTCTCTATGCCGAGCGGCTGCTCATCAGCCGCCAGGGGAGCGGGGTGTTCGTCCGCGCCCAGACCGAGCTACCGGTGGGGCTGCGCCCGCACATCGAGGCTGCGTTCGAGCGCCCGCACGTGCGTATCGACTTCGCCGGGTTCTCCGGGGAGACCCTGTCCAACACCTTGTCCGAGGTCCTGGACAAGGTCCGCGCCGGACGCCTGAGTCCGGAGTCCATCGCCGTGCGGATCATGCTGTCCGACCCCGGCGTCCCTCTCGCGCTCCCGTGCCGAGCC
This sequence comes from Pseudonocardia sp. McavD-2-B, assembly GCF_024124365.1. NCBI lineage: Bacteria > Bacillati > Actinomycetota > Actinomycetes > Pseudonocardiales > Pseudonocardiaceae > Pseudonocardia > Pseudonocardia sp. McavD-2-B. The sequence continues at coordinate 33,988 of NZ_JAMXSG010000023.1, read as the reverse complement.
GACACCGCCGCCGACGACCCCGCCGTCCGCAAGCGCGCTGACCGCATCACCCGTCGTGCCGTGGACAGCATCACCGACGGCGTCCAGGAGCTTGCCGACCTCGGGTTGGTCAAGTCTGCGACCGCGGAGGTCCGGGCGCACAGCGCGTCGCCGCTGTTCAAGCTCTACCTGATCAACGACGAGGAAGCGTTCTTCGGCTTCTACCCCGTCCTGGAACACACCGTCACCATCGACAAGGCCCCCGTGCCGATCTTCGACCCGATGGGCAAGGACGCCACCCTGTTCCACTTCTCCACCGGCGACGACGCCGACACCAGCAACGGCCCTCAGTACGTCACCCAGGCCCGCACCTGGTTCGACTCCGTGTGGACCACCATCACCCGGGAGTACCCGCAGTGACCCTCCCGACCGGCAACCGCACCCAGCTCTCTGACCTGCTCCGTGGTGCCCGGGTCCTGCTTCTGGACTTCGACGGGCCCGTCGCGCACCTGTTCGCCGGCCACCCTGCACCCGAGGTCGCCGCAGCCGTACGCCAGTTCGCCACCGTCCACGGCATCGACCTCACCGAGGTCCGCACCGATGACCCGCTGGTCCTGCTCCGAGCCGCCTACCGGCACTCACCCGAGTCCGGCCGCGACGTCGAGGCCCACGTCATCGAGCACGAGACCCGCGCCGCGACCATCGCTGAGCCGACCCCCGGAGCGCACGAGCTCATCCGCACCGCCGTCGCCACCGGCCACACCGTCTTGGTTGTCAGCAACAACTCCGAGCGAGCCATCCGGGTCTACCTGGCCCGCCACGACCTCACCGAGCACGTCGCGCAGATCATTGGCCGGCCCTTCGGGCACCCCGAGCAGATGAAGCCCGACCCCCATCTCCTCCACGCTGCGCTGGACATCAGCCGAGCCGCACCGAGCGCCGCGGTGTTCGTCGGAGACTCGATCACTGACGCCCTCGCCGGGACCGCGGCGGGAGTGCCGTGCATCGGCTACGCCAAGCAGCCCGAGCGCGCGGAGGGTCTGGCCGACGCGGACGCCCTGGTCGTCGTCGACGACATGCACACCCTCGCCACCGCACTACGCCCGTGACACCGCTGCACCCCGACATCGCCCGCGCCGCACACGCGCGATGGCCCGACCGCGCACCCGCCTGGACGGAGTCGCTCCCCGTCGAGCTGGCCGAGGCCTGCGCCGCACTCTCGGTCACACCGACCGGCGTGAGGTTCTCTGCCAGGTCAGCCCACGTTGTGGAGGCCACGACCAGCGCCGGTGCTCGGTTGATCCTGCGGTCGAGCCCCGACCCTGACGCCGTTCACCAGGCCGCAGTACTGAACCAGCTTGCGCGGGTGGGTCTGGCGCCTACGGTCCACCTCCTGCGGAACACCGCTACCAGCACGTGGACCGCGATGGACGCGGTCGAGCCCGGCACATCGCTCGCCGAACAGGAACCGCGACCGCGGGACCTCGCGAATGTAGCCACGATGCTGCGCACCCTTGTCGATGAAGGCAGTGCGCCCCCTGTGCCGAGCATCGCGCCTTGGCTCCGGGTGCGACTTACCGATCCGCCGGCCGACGACCAGCCACCACATCGCGGCCCTGAGCCCGCCGCAGTCCGCGAGGCCGCCATCGTGACTCTCGACGAGCTTGCCGCCGACATGCTGGCCGGACTGTGCCACGCCGACCTCTCACCGCCCAACGTGCTCCACGGCCGCGGACGACTGTGGTTCATCGACCCCCGAGGGATGAACGGCGAAGCCGCCTACGACATCGCTGTCCTCGCGCTCAAGCTCAGCGACGACCACCTCGACACCGCCCGAGCCCTGGCCCGCAGCATCGCCCTCTCCAGCGGGACCGACCCCGATCGAGCGGACGCATGGGTCACCGTCGTCGACGCCGCCACCGTCTAGCTACGGCACCAGGCCCGAACGTCAAGCATCAGGTGAGACCGGAACGTCAAGCATCAGCCGGGACACGACAACGGCATCAGCGCTCGCCGTGTCTAGACCTTCCATTCGGTATCAAGCGGCGCCTCTGGCGCCGCTGGTGGGGGTCCGGGCGGGGCGTGCGGCCTCCGGCCGGTCCCCGCCCGGACGCCCACTCAGCAGCCTGGCACCATGTTCTCGTGCCGATGACGCCAAGTCTCTCCCCCCGGCTGCTTGATCGGCTAGAACACGACGGGTACCTAGTCTTCGACGGTTGCTCTATGCGGGATTCACACAATCTAGCGCTTTCACTTGGTGCAGTATCGACGAGCTGGGAACTTCTAACGCCGAAGAGCAAACTTGCATCGCGGCGGAACTCTCTATCTGGCGTCCACGGGTACGATCAATTTCCCTGGCACAGCGATGGGGCGGTTGGGCGAAACCCTCCAGACTACATTGTACTCTGGTCCGAGCAGGCCACGGTTGTCGAACCCACCGAGATTCTTAACCTACGATGCGAGCCCTCGCTTTCGCAGATCATTCCACTTCTGGCGCGGACGGTATTGTTGGCCAAATCTCCTGGTCGATACGGCCGCTATTTGCCGGCTCTCCTGCGCGAAGGCGAGGCGACAAGAATTCGCTGGGATGAGCGCTCGTGCCCTCCCGTTTGGTCTGGAACTGCTTCGAAAGTGTCGGAGCTGATAGCTTCAGCGGACCCAACCGGGCAGATCGACTGGAGACCCGGTCGATGCGCAGTTATCGATAACAGGACCACCCTTCATCGTCGACCAAGTATCCGCAATCGATCACGACGCCTGCATCGACTGTACATATCGAGGAGGAGTTCCTGAATGTGGGGATACGAAGAGTTCATCGCCAAGACGAAACTGTACTTCGATCGCGCCGACTCGTGCCGAAAGGCAGGAGACGAATACCCATCGGATGCAATTCTCTGGCTACTTCTCGGGTTGGAATTTCTGATACGCGCTCCCCTTGCTCGAGCGCAGCCAACCCTTCTAGCGGCACTCGATGGCCCCAGCATCCTGCACGCAGCCGGGTTTGCTCGGCCCGGCATGCGCCCAAGGTCGATCCCGACACATACAGTCCTTGAACGGCTCCTGCACATCGAGCCAGAGTTTGGCGAGGACCGCCGCAAGGATGCTCTATTTCTCGCTGATCTTCGAAACGGAGAGCTGCACTCCGCTGACGCCGTGTTGGATACGATTGAACCTTCGACTTGGATGCCCCAGTTTCTGGATGTTGTCGAGTCGGTCTGCAAGCATTTGGGCGTGCCCGCAACCGATCTAATTGCTAACGATATTGTCGAAGCCGCACAGGCTGCGCGAGCGAAGAACGACCGAGCGCTCAAGAAAGAAGTTGAGAAGCTAGTCGCTCAGGCTAAGCAGTTCTACTCTGGGCTAAAGCCTGACGAGGTCGAGACGCGGAGAGGGGAACGTCTCGTCAATCCGAATGGGCCACGTCGCGCCGAGCGGAACATCTCCTGCCCAGCTTGTCAAGAGTCGAAGGCTGCAGTGCTCTGGCTTGCTGTGGGCCGCGTCGGCAAGACCGAATATGACGAAGACAGTGGGCAGGTCCATTACACAGTTACTTACCTGGCAGAGGGTCTAAATTGCCGAGTATGTGGTCTCTCACTTTCAGGTGCGCCTCAGATTGTGGCCGCAGGAATTGATCGTCTATACATCATCGAACACGAAGAAGATCGTTACGAAGGGTGGGAGAATGCCATCAGTAGAAGTGAGGCGTTAGATGTTCTAGGGGTTGGCGAGCCTGATTATGAATACGGAAACGATTAACCCTGCAGGCGGTTGAGTATCAGATCATCGGGCGCCCTCGCCGGGCGGGCAGATCTCCGGGATGGCCGGGGTGTGGCATCCCGACGACCTCCCGGAGGGCTACCACACGACGACCCGGGGGCGGAGCCGGACGAGATCGGCCGCCGGTTTCGTCGAGGGCCGCCCCCGGGCCGCCGCGTGGTCGGGCGTTGCCAGGTCGACGGGATGCCACACGAACCCCTCGGGTGGGCAGTACGGTCGGAGCAAGCCCGGAGCGGACCAATCACGCTCCTCCGACACCCGCCAGGACGGCATGGCGCGAACCAGCAGGTCGGCGGCCACTAGACGACACGGGACGGGACGCTGGCGCCTCCGCTTTCGGGACGCATAGGTCGCCTAGCGGGTGGTCGCCGAGCTTGAATCCCCGCCACGCAGCCAGTCAGTCACCTAGGTCGTCGCTGTCGTAATTCGTTGAGGGCAGTCCTGCCCGTGGCGAAGGCGCAGCAAGTGGCGGTGGCGTGTCTTCAAGCGAAGGCGACGACCGGGGCCGGTCACGGGGCTGAGTGAATAGGTCCTCAAGTGGCTCGCATCGCCCGGGCTTAGCGACATAGAGCCGGTGACCTGGGCCGCCCTCAACGAAGCCTTCAACGATCAGAACCCGGCGGTCACGGTGCCACTCGATGGCTGGACGGTAGTATCCCTCGTACGGTAAACGTACCGTGACCTCAGCCTGACGACCGTCTCGAATCGTTGAGATCGTAATCTCGCCATAGGGGGCCTGCGGGGTGTGTCGAAGGCCCACGATCGGCCCGGTCATGGTTCGCGAGGTCTCGACACGCACGTTCTTGAGCTTTTTTGCTGCCATCTGTATAAGGTCGCGGGACTCTGCTGGAATGGTCACCCGCCGCGGGGCTGTAGCCGGTGGAGTGGCTGCTGGCGCCCAGTTGAAGGTCGTGTCGAGTTCTCCCACTACGGACTCATTTAGGAGGTTGTGTAGGGCGACGCAGAGTTCCTTGCTGACGCCCATCTCGATAGCGGTGTGTAGCCGGTCTGCTGTCGGCTCGGTACCTGGTTCAACGACGGTCTTCTCAACGGCGCGTAGTGCCTCAGCCATCGTCCGGGTAACGCGTCGCTCCACGGCCTCGGGTGGACCGACGTCAATAAGATGCCTGCTCGTGTCTGCACGCGGCTCAAGGCTCAGCCGCACTAGCACCGGGATGATGAACGATCCTTGCTTCGTGTGGGCCATGCGAGCCGCGTTCGCGACGCCGTCGCCGGTGCGGTTGTAGTGTCCCTTCAGATCTCCTTGGGTGCGGAAGGCGGTCGTGCCGCATGTGCGTAGGACTCGTTTAACGTTACCGATGATGGCTAAAGCCGTCGACAGCGGGATGGACTCCAAGTCAAGTTGATCGTTAGCAGCTCGGAAGTCGGTGACGTCGGTTGCGTAATACTTGACCTCTGCTGCGAGGTCTGCCTGCTGCTTCTGATTTATCTGCGCCAGTTGCATTACTACTGAGAATGCTAGACGCGGGTCGTTTACCTCCGGCACCGCGAGCGTCGCTTCGTTCTTAGTCCAGAGAGAACCAGCAGGCCCAGGTGGTTGCTGAGTCCATCCCTGGCGCCTTAGATAGAATCGGATGTCGCTCGTAGTTGGAAGCTGTTCGCTAGCCAGCATTCTTGACCGCCGGCGGTGTGAAGCAGGCCTGATGATCCAGCATCCAGTGGTGAAAGGTTTCAGTCTTCAAGCGCTGGTTCTTGTCGATGTGGATTCGGTCAACGCGGTTGTCGATATCGACGCGCTTCCAGTAGGCGGCTGCGTGGTGGAAGGTGCCCTCGTCTGCGTGCTTCAGCCACTCGTCAGGATCTCCGTTGTCCAGGATGACCATGACGAAGTAGACCGGAATCTGCATCTCCTCCCACGACTGTTGCCAGTGCAGCTCCATCGGCCATGAGGCGCTGCGGCCCTTCAAGCTGAACTGCGACGTGCACTTGACCTGAACCATCACTGCGCCGGTGCGCAGTAGGATCATGCAGTCGATGGCTTGCGCGTCCTCGTCCGGCGAGATCTCGGACAGCGGCATACCGGCCTGGCTGCAGATGGATCGCAGATAAGTCACGCCGTAGCGTGCCTTGCAGGCGTTGTCGGTCAAGCTGCCTCGATACAACGCGCGCTGAATCGGAATCTTAGGATTCGGCACGCGACGCATCCCCCGTCGCGCGTGCGGTCAGCCTGCTTCCACGCGATGGAAGCTTGCCGCGCTTGGCAGTTCTGGTCGTGCTGCACGAGCTGCCGCAGCAACGTGGCTCCGCCATAAGGTCGCGGGCTCCTTCCAGTGACCACCTGCGTACTACCAGCTAGGTCGATCATTCACTAACCAGCGTTACCGACGCTAGGGGTGGGCGCTGCCGTCCTTTCGGAGCTGCTGTTGACGGGGGGCGCTCGCACAAGCCCTCCGCAGAAGCTGCACCCGCTGACGGTCTGCCGCACTTGCTCGCGCTCGTAGAGTGCGGCATCAAGGTGGAGGCCACCGGCTTCGGTCGGATTGATCTCGACCCCGCCCATGTAATCTGTCCGCGTCGGTCCATAATTTGATCTTGTTCCGCGGGTTCGGAGCGCCGTACAGGGTGACGGTGGTCTGTTTGACCAACTGCCTGACACGCCGACGAATCCGGCGGCTGCCCGCGGACTGCGCGAGCATCGAATCGGTCGTACGCGTCGCTTTGCCCCGTGCAGTTGGCGTGCAACTACGGGCGGTCAACAGCGGTCAATCCCTGAGCGCTACGTCAGCTGTTTCTGCTGGTCGGGGCCGACGAGCGTCTGTTTGGCTAGGCCTTCCAAACTGGCTACGCGGGTTCGATTCCCGTCGCCCGCTCAGATAGTTCTACCAGCGAAAACGGCGCCCACTCCCGATCTTGGGAGGGGCGCCGTTCCTGCTTCGGGCGATTAGCGGGCGATTAGCCGTCCTCGGAGGTGCGGTCGCCGCGTCGCTCCACAGCCGGGCGAGGCCGTCTCTCGCGCTCGACCATGGCCCCCATCTCGTCGGCAATGCGGCGGTCCCGCTCGGTGCTCGCGTGCTGGTAGATGATCGCGGCCCGCATCGACCCGTGGCCCATGCGGTGCATGAGTTCGCGGGTGGTCGCGCCGGAGTTGGCGGCGAGCTGGTTCCCGGTGTGCCGCAGATCGTGGAAGTGGAACCCGACCGGCAGGCCGGCCTTCACCACGGTCTCCGGCCACCGCGCGGCACGACCGAAGTTGCCGCGCCGCAGCATCGCCCCGCGCTCGCCCGGGCGTCGAAGTCCCACGACGGGGAGACCCGCGAGGAGTTCCTCGACCGGATCAACAACCGGATGCGCGCCGACATCGACGGCGGCCTGGCCGCGGTCGCCGACGCCGCGCTGGCCGCCCGCCGCGGTGATGTGGCGCCGCAGGCGTTCCACCCGCAGGCAGTCATCGAGCTGGCCCTGGCCGACGTCGCCTCCCGCAAGGCCGGGTGGACCCGGGCGGACCTCACCCGCGCGGTCAACGCCGCCCTGCCCGACTATCTCGGCGTCCCCGACTGCACCGACGTCGCCGCCCTGCTCGACCAGCTCACCGACGAGGCCGTCCGCTACGCGGTCGCGATGGACGCCGAACGCCCCGGCGAGGGACTGCTGCCGCCCGACCTGCTGCTGGCCAACGGCGAGTCCGCGATGCGCGCCCCGGGCGGGCGGATCTACTCCACCCCCGACCAGGTCCGCTCCGAACGCATCCTGCTCGCCGCCACCACCGCCCGGGACGGTGCCGCGCTGACCGAGCAGGCCGCGGCCGGGTTCCTGGCCCGCCTCGACGACGAGGGCGTGCGCCTCGGGACCGACCAGGCCGCGGCGGTCCGCGGGGTCCTCACCTCCGGCGCCCGGGTCGAGACCCTCGTCGGGCCCGCCGGGACCGGGAAGTCCTTCGTCGTCGGCACCCTGGCCCGCGCCTGGACGGACCGGGAGTCCGGGCGGCGGGTGTTCGGCCTGGCGACCAGCCAGGTCGCCACCAACCTCCTCACCGGCGAAGGTCTGACCGCGCGGAACGTGACCCGATGGCTGTCCACCCAGGACCGGCTCGCCGCCGCGCCCGCCGAGCGCCGGGCCGTCGACGGGGACGAGGGGTGGCGGCTGCGTGACGGAGACCTGGTCGTCGTCGACGAGTCCGCGATGACCGACACCGCGTCGCTCGCCGCCGTCCACGGCCACGTCGCCGCGGCGGGGGCGAAGCTGCTGCTGGTCGGGGACCACAAGCAGCTCGCCGCCGTCGGCGCCGGCGGCGGGATGGACATGCTCGCCGCGGCCGGGTCGCGCTACGAGCTCACCGACGCCCGCCGCTTCACCGACGGCTGGGAACGCGCCGCGTCGCTGCGCCTGCGCGCCGGGGACGAGACGGTGCTGCGCGACTATCACCAGCACGGCCGCCTCATCGACGCCGGCACCCGCGCCGCCGAGATCTCGGCGGCGCGGGCGTGGCTGGCCGACACCCTCGAGGGTCGACGGTCGCTGCTGCTGGTCGACACCAACGACCAGGCCGCCCGCCTGTCCGCGCAGCTGCGCGGGGAGCTGGTCCGCCTCGGGCGGGTCGAGGAGGACGGTGTCCCGCTCGGGATGCAGGGCACCTTCGCCGGGGTCGGGGACCTGGTGCAGGCCCGCCGCAACGGCTGGAACCTCACCGGCGTCGAGGGCAACCGCCGCGGCCCGATCAACCGGGAGACCTACCGCGTCACCGCCGTCCGCGACGACGGCGCACTGGAGGTCACCACCGACACCGGGCCGGACGACGAGGCGGGGGAGCGGCTGGTGCTGTCCGCCGACTACGTCGCCGAGCACCTGTCCCTCGGCTACGCCTCGACCGTGCACGCCGCCCAGGGCGCCACTGTCGACACCACCCACACCGTCGCTACCCCGAACACCACCGCGGCCGCGCTGTACGTCGGCATGTCCCGCGGCCGCGGGGCGAACACCGCGCACGTCACCACCCGCACCGGACCGCAGGACCCCGCCGACGGCACCACCCACGAGCACGGCGTGCACCGCGACCCGGTCGCCACCCTCGCCGGGATCCTCGACGCGAGCGAGCAGGCCGTCGAGCGTTCCTCGCTCACGTTCGCCGCCGACTCCGTGGCCGAAGCCCTCAGCACCCGCACCGCGGCGGACCTGCTGGCCGAGGGCGCCCATCTCGCCGCGACCGAGCGCACCAACGCCGCCCTCGACCGGCTCGTCGACACCGGCGCGCTCACCGTCGAACAGCGCACCCGCATCGCGGCCGAGGACGGCACCGGCGCGCTGACCCGCATCCTGCGCCGCGCCGAACTCGCCGGCCACGACCCCGACACCGTCCTGTCCGACGCCGTCGAACGCGGCCCGCTCACCGGCGCCCGCACTGTGTCCAACGTCCTCTACTCCCGCATCCGCGACAGCCACCGCTTCGACCCCGTCGGCCAGAACTGGACCGACTGGACCCCGCGCGTCACCGACAAGGAATGGGGCGCCTACCTGAGCGCGCTCGCCGTGGCCGCGGACGACCGCGCCCACACCCTCGGTGCCGAGCTGGCCGACGCGCCGCAGCCCTGGGCGCTCGCCGCGTTCGGTGGGGTCCCCGACGACGGCCCCGCCCGCGCCGCGTGGGCCGACACCGTCGGGCGGGTCGCGGCCTACCGCGAGGCCCGCGGCCACGACGACCTCGACGACGCCCTCGGCCCGGCCCCGCAACCCGGGCAGGTCGAACAGTTCGCTGCCTACCGCGCGGCGTGGCGCGACCTCGGACGACCCGAGATCGACCGCGAGCACCTGGAGCTGTCCAACGGCCAGCTCCGGATGCGGGTCCGCGCCTATGAACGCGAGCTCGCCGCCGCACCCCGCTACGTCGCCAACGAACTCGCCGCCACCCACGAGGCCGCCACTCGCCACCACCAGGACGCCGCCCTGCGCCGGGCCGAAGCCGCCGCGGCGACCGACCCGGCCGAGCAGCAGCGCCTCACCGACGAGGCCGCCCAGGCCGCCGCGCTGGCCGCGGTCCTAGAACAGCGCGCGGCCGAGCTGGCCGAGGTCGACGACGCCCGCAGCCGCTGGCTCGCCCACACCGCCGAGACCCGCGCGAAGGCCGAGCTCTCCAAGGCCGAGCTGTCCGCCCGCGACGCCGACGACGACCCCGACGACCGGGTCACCGCAGCCGAGTGGAAGACCGCGCACGAGATTGCCGTCGCCGAGGACGACCGGCACCGCGAGATCACCGAGAACGACCTCACCGACCACCCCGGCGACGCCCGGGACAGCGCCAGCGCCGAGGACGGCGCGGAGTCGCTGCGGGAGGACGTGCGCGAGGCACGGCCGGTCCAGACCGAGGAGGACGTCGTGCGGGTCCCGGAGGCCGAGCAGACCGAGCAAGCGGTCCAGCACGCCCGCCGGATCCTCGACGAGATCGCCTATCGCGACGCGGCAGACGAACCCGAAGACGAACGCGCAGCCCAGCTATTCCGCTGGCATGCCGACGACGCCGTCGCCTGCGACAGCGACGACTCGGTCGACGATGACGCGATGCCCTGACCAGTACCGCGTCACACGGAGGCACGGCCCCGGACCGAGCGGTGTCTCCGTCGTCGCTCGACGAAACTGTCGGGGGCGGGTGTCATCCTCAGGTCGGGCAGGTCCACGGCCACCGGCGTTGGGGAGCGCGTATGACGACAAACGTGACCACCAGCAGGCCGCGATCACAGGCGTGGCTGGACGTGCCGTTCAGCGAGAAGGACCAGGCCAAGGCGCACGGCGCCCGCTGGAACCTGGCCGCCAAGCGATGGTACGACCCTCGCCCGCGCGCGGCCGCGCTGCAGCGCTGGGCCGCTCTGCCCGACGTCCCGGACCTGTTGACGGGGGAGGACCGGTCGTTCGGATCGGGGCTGTTCGTCGACATGATCCCGCGAACCTGCTGGTTCACCAACGTTCGCACTTGCGTGTCCCCGCGCGACTGGGAGCGGCTGCGCCGAATGATCCTCGGCCGTGCTGGGCACCGCTGCGAGGCCTGCGGGGCCACCGCGGACCGCGACGCGCAGCGCTGGTTGGAGGCGCACGAGCGCTGGAGCTACGACGACCGGACCCGGACTCAGACGCTACGCCGGCTGATCTGCCTGTGCTCGCCGTGCCACTCGAGCACCCACATCGGCTACGCGAACGTCACCGGTCGTGCAGATGAGGCACTGGCCCACTTGCGCCACGTCACCGGGATGACTGACCAGCAGACCGCCCGCCACGTCGATATGAGGCCGGCCGGCTGTGGACCGAACGCTCTGCGCGCTCCTGGCGCCTGGACCTGCGGATGCTCACCGACGCCGGTGTCACTCCGAGCCGCTCCGAGGCGCCGGTGCAGCGGTCCCGCACCGCGGACCAAGTCCTCCACGTCCACCGTTCCGATGACCGAGCAGGACGACGATCATGAGCATCTACGCCTTCCACCTGGAGGGGTGGGAAGACCTCAGCACCTGGGGTCGTGACGACGACATCTACTACGCCCAGCTGACCCGCAACGGCGCGTCCGACGACGACGGCCCTCAGATCTGGATCACCCCACCCAATTATGTCGTCCGCAGCGTTACCGAGCTCGTGCACATAATCGCTGGCGCGATCGGACATCGGCCGGGTCTGGTCGACGAGGCAATGAGGCTGGGGTTGGCGCTGGACCGGGGTGAGTGGGTGACACCTGCTCAGGATGGCAGCTGCATGAACGGACCCGTTCCCGAGTGACGCGGCCCAACCAGCACCTCAGCACTTGGTGATTCGTCCACTCTGTCCACTTTCCGTGCATGGAGCCTAACCCGGCTTTCCGAACACGGGTGGTGTGCTGATCATGCCGCGGTAGCGGAGGTGGTGTGAAGTCGTTCGTAGTCGGCCGGGGCGAGGTAGCCGGTGCTTGTGTGGAGTCGGCGGGGGTTGTACCAGGCCTCGATCCATTCAAAGATCGCCGCCGACAGCTGTTGCGGGGTGCCCCAGTCGCGAGTATCGAGCAGCTCGCGCTGCATGATCGACCAGGACAACTCGACCAGTGCGTTATCCACGCTGGAGGCGGCCCTGCCCATCGAGCCGAGCGGCCCAGCCTCGCGCAGTCGATGCCCGAAGATCCACGAGGTGTACTGCGATCCGCGGTCGGCGTGGACACGATCGCACCGGGCGCGGGCCGGCGCCGCCAGGTCGCCATTGGCAGCGCGTCCACGACCAGTCCGGTACGCATGTGCTCGGCAATCGTCCAGCCCACCATGATCCGGTAGTAGGCGTCGACGACCGCGCAGCAGTACACCTTCCCGGCGGCGGTGGGGTGCTCGGTGATGTCGGTGGCCCACAGCGGATCCGGGCATCGGCGGTGAACCGGCGCTGCACCAGGTCCTCATGCCGCGCCGGTGCGGGCCGCTGGCCATCACGTTTGCGCCGGTGACAGATCTCGGCGATTCCGTCGTTGCGCATCAGCCGGGCAAACTCGTTTGCGTCCGTAGCGCACCTCGTGGGCTATCCGCAGCTCGGCGTGCACTCGCGGCGCTCCGTAGCTGCGCCGCGACTCGCGTGGATCTCGATGATCATGGCCGTCAGCTCCGCGTCGGTGACCGCGCGCGGGGAAGGCACCCGGCTCGACCAGCCATAGATTCCCAAGCGAGACATACGCAGACCCCGGCAGGTCACCGCGACGGCGATCCCGTTCGCGGCCGGTTCTCGGACCAGCGGGAACCGTGCCGTGGGACGATGCTCTCCCGGGCAAAGTAGGCGATGGCCCGCTTGAGTATCTCTACTTCCATCTCCAGCACCCGGTTGCGGCGGCGCAACTCGACCAGTTTTGAGCGTTCGCTCGAGCTCACGTCCTCGACCCGGCCGGCGTCGAAGTCATCGACGGCCATCCAGCGCCGCAGACACGACTCGCTGATCCCTAGATCCTTGGCAGTCACAGCTACGGGCTGCTCGACCTGGCGGGCGATCTCGACAGCACGACGACGGAACGCAGGCGGACGGGGCGCTGGCATCGGGTCGGACTCCCCTGCAGGGCGATCATCGCCTCAGGACAGGTGTCCGCGAAACAGGGTCAGGCTCCGCTTGCTTGGAGGTCGACGGTCATGGCCGACGGGCCGTGTAGGAGGTCTCTGTTGGAGCGCCGAAGGGTACCCCTACCAGCTACGTGAACGCGCCGTCCGCCTCCATCGGGAGTCCGACCTCAGGCCGGTGATCCGGCGGCTGGCGAGCAGCTGGGCGTGCATCACGAAACGTTGCGAACTGGATCCGCTAAGTCGAGGCCGACCGGGGCGAGCGCCATGACATGTCAGCCACCGCCAGGTGGAGTCATCAGAACAGCGCGCTGAGCTACACCGGCCGACTGATCGATACGGCGCTGGCTGTTCGACCGGTCGATAACGAGCACTGTAGGCCGGGTGGCGCCCGGACGGGGCGTCACCCGGCCGCGTACGCGTAGTCGAGAAAGCGCATTCCTGTGGGCTGCTTGCATCGTCGGCACTAGCTTTGGCTGTGACCAGCTAAGACGCCACTTCGAATGTCTATTGACCCGTGGAAGGACATCGTGTAGAAAACGTTTTCAGCCACACGATAGGTGTGGCTGGCGCAACGAAGCACCCTGGAGGCGGATCCCATGAGGTCCCTCGTTCGACTGCGGGCCGCCACGGCCCGATCGGCAGCAGCCGCGATCGCACTCGTCCTGGCGGTGGCCCTCGCCGGATGCTCGACGACCACCACCGGCTCGACGGCGCAGGCAGGCCCGGTCGCCCCCGAGGACATGATCATGGTGTCCGAGGTCCGATCCCTGACAAACCCGTACGAGGCGGCCTGGGTCGAGGGCAGCAAGGCCTACGCCGAGTCGGTCGGCGTCGAGCTGAAGACGATCGTCTACAACGGCGACTCGCAGCAGGCGCTGGCCCAGCTGCAGTCCGTACTGGCCACCGGCAGGACGGTCCTGCTCAACATCAACCCGAACTCGACCGCCGACACGCCGGCGATCGTCGCGGCGGTGAAGAACGCCGGCGGTCGCGTTGTGACGCAGTGGAGCAAGCCCGATGACCTGAACCCCTGGGACATCGGCGATAGCTGGGTCGCCTACGCCGGCTACGACGGCGTGGAGCAGGGCCGGGAGACCGGCCGGGTGCTCGGGGAGTCGATGGGTGGGACGGGTGGGGTCGTGGCCCTGCAGGGCCTGCTCTCGAACGACATCAGCACCGAGCGGTTCAACGGTCTGCAGGAGGCCCTCAGCGGGGCCCCCGGCGTACGGCTGCTCGATGCACAGCCCGCCGACTTCGACCGCACCAAGGCGTACACGACCACGAAGACGCTGCTCAGCAAGTACGGCCGGCAGGTCACGGGTATCTGGGCCGCCACCGACTCGATGGCGCTCGGCGCGATCCAGGCCGTCTCCGAGTCCGGGCGGACCGACGTCCGGATCGCCAGCTCCGCGGATGCGACGCCCGAGGGGCTCCAGGCGATCGAGGCGGGCCGGATGGTCGCGACCTACACCACCGACCCCTACTTCAACGGTGCCATGGGGCTCGCGCTCGCCTACCGGGCCGCGACGGGGGAGCTCGACGTCGCGGGCCTGCCGGAGTCCGACCGCGCGTTCTACGTACGGCAGTTCCTGGTCACCGCCGAGAACGCCGCGCAGTACGCCACCCCGCCGACGCCCGAGCAGATCGTCGAGTCGGTCCGGAACCCGCTTGAGCGCAACGCCGGCCGGATCTCCTGAGGGGCGCGATATGACCACCGTTCAGAAGCCACCCACCGGGGCAGGACGGTCCGCGCTGTCCGGGATGCGCGGGCGCGCGCTCGCCGACGCCGGCCCCGCCCTCGCCCTCGTCGTGCTCTGCCTCGTGTTCGCGGTCGCGACCCCCGGGTTCGCGACGCCGGAGAACCTGCGGGCGATCCTCGACCAGGCCGCCATCCCGCTGATCCTCGCCACGGGCATCTCCCTCGTCGTCCTCACCGGCGGGATCGACCTCTCCGTCGAGGGGGTGATGGCGGCCAGCGGGCTCACCTTCGTCCTGCTCGCCCGCAACTCGGTGACCGCGGCCGACCTCGGCTGGGGCGCGCTGCTCGTGGGCGTCGGGTGCGGGGCCCTGTTCGGCCTGGCCAACGGGGTGCTGCACGTCGTCGGGCGGGTGCCGTCGTTCATCGTGACCCTCGGGACCTGGTTCGTCGGTCTCGGCACGGCGACCGTCCTGTTCGGATCGGTCACCCCGGAGCTGCTGGACGAGAACTTCCGCGGGTGGGCCGGCGCCACGGTCGCCGGGATCCCGCTCTTCGCGCTGGTCGCGGTGCTGGTCGTCGTGCTCGCCGTCGTGACCTGCCGGTCGACCCGGTTCGGCCGGACGGTCCTGGCCGTGGGGGGTGACGAGCGGATCGCCCGGCTCGCCGGCCTGCCCACCGGCCGGGTCAAGATCGCGGTCTTCACCCTCGCCGGGATCGCGTCGGGCCTGGCCGGCGTGCTCGCCACGATCCGGCTCGGTGCCGGTGACGTCGCGGTCGGCTCGGGGACGCTGTTCCTCACGCTCTCGGCCGTGGTCCTGGGCGGGACCCTGCTCGCCGGCGGGCGCGGTGGCCCGCTGCACACCGTCGCCGGTGTGTTCCTGCTGGTGGTTCTGGGCAACGGCCTGCTGCTGCTGGGTGCCGAGCCGTGGGTCCAGCAGGCGGTGCAGGCACTGATCCTGGTCGCCGCGGTCGTCGCCGGCGCCACCCCGGTCCGGCACCGGATGCGGGTGATCAAGTGAACGCGCCCGTGGTGGAGCTGCGTGAGGTGAGCAAGTCCTTCGGCGGGCTCGCCGCGCTGAGCGAGGTGTCGCTGGAGGTCCGCCGGCACGAGGTGGTCGGCCTGGTCGGGGAGAACGGGGCCGGCAAGTCCACCCTGCTGAAGATCCTCTCGGGCGAGCTGCGCCCGGACTCCGGCGAGATCCGCTTCTCGGGCGAGGTCGTCACGCCGTCCGGTCCGCGGGCCGCCGCGGCGCTCGGCGTGAGCATCGTGCACCAGGAGCAGGCGCTGGTCCCCAACCTGCGGGTGGCGGAGAACGTCCTGCTCGGTTCCGAGGGGGACGCGGTCCGGGGCGGCTGGGTGCGGCGGCGCCGGCTCGAGAGCCGGGCCGCCGGGCTGCTCGCCGGCGTCGGATCGGCGGCCGATCCGCGGGGGTCCACCGCCGACCTCGGCTTCGCCGAGCGGCAGATGGTCGAGATCGCCCGGGCGACCGAGATCGGGGACCACGGGCACCCGCCGCTGATCATCCTCGACGAGCCGACGTCGGTGCTGGAGGGTGAGGACGTCGACCTCCTGCACGACCGGGTGCGGGCGTTGTCCGAGCGCGGTTCGGTGATCTTCGTGTCACACCGGTTGGAGGAGATCCGGCGGTTCTGCGACCGGATCTACGTGCTGCGTGGCGGGCGGGTGGTGGCCGAGCGTGGCCCCGACGCCGGCGACGACGAGCTCTACCGGCTGTTGGTCGGCCGTGAGGTCACCGGGCCGCGGGCCGACCGGGCCGAGGTCGACCGGAGCGCGGAACCGGTACTGCGGGTGCGCGACCTCGCCGTCGCCGGTCGGGTGCACGAGGTCTCGTTCGAGATCCGCCCGGGCGAGGTCCTCGGGCTCGTCGGGGTGGCCGGATCGGGCCGGGAGGAGATCGCCCGCGCGGTCTTCGGGGCGGAGCCGGCGAGTGCCGGCGAGATGCACCTGGCCGGGCGGCGGTACGCACCGGCCGGCCCTGCCCAGGCCGTCCGGGCCGGCGTCGCGCACGTCCCGGCCGAGCGGCGGACGGACGGCATGATCGCCGGGCTCACGGTCGCGGAGACGCTGTTGACCGTCCACCCACGGGCCGGCGCCGTCCGCGGGGTGCTCTCCGCCCGCCGCCGTAGCGAGATAGCCCGGTCCTGGATCGAGCGGCTCGACGTCCGCCCGCCGGACCCCGCCGCCGAGGTGGGCCGGCTCTCCGGCGGCAACCAGCAGAAGGTGGCGGTCGCCCGCTGGCTGCAGAACGGGCCGCCCCGCCTGCTGCTGCTCGACCACCCCGCCCGCGGGCTCGACGTCGGTGCCTGCGACGACCTCTACCGGCTGTTCCGCGAGCTGACCGCACAGGGCACCGCGATCCTGCTGCTCGCCGACACCCTCGACGAGGCGATCGCCGCCTCGCACCGGATCCTCGCGCTCCGCGAGGGCCGGATCACCGGCGAGTTCGACGCGGACGACGCGCCGACCCCGCTCCAGCTGCTCGAGAAGATGATGTGAGGACGCCGTGAACTCCACGACCATGGCTCCCGCGGCCCCGCCCGCGCGGCCTCGACCCCGGGGGCGCGACGCCCGCCGCCACCTGCGGTCGGCGGCGCCGGCCGCCGTCCTGCTCCTGCTCGTCGCGATGGTGACGGTCGCCGAGCCCGCCTTCGTGTCCGGCCAGAGCATGCTGGTCGTCGCCAACCAGGCGGTGCCGATCGTCCTGCTCGGGCTCGGGCAGATGTTCGTCGTCCTGACCGGGGGGATCGACCTGTCCGCCGCGGCGGTCACGTCGCTGGGCACCGTCGTGCTCGCGCTCGTGCTGCCCGGCGCGGGGATGCTCGCCGTGCCGCTCGTCCTCGTCGCGCTGACCCTGATCGGTGCCCTCACCGGCCTGGTCGGTGCCTACGGCCAGGTCCCGTCGTTCGTCGTCTCGCTCGGTGCGCTCGGTCTGTGGGGCGCGGTCGCGATGGCGCTGTCCGGGAACTCGACCGTCTACATCGACCGGAACTTCGAGGCGATCTCCTGGCTGACCAACCTCGGTGTCGCGTCGGTCTCGTCCTCGGTGCTGCTGACGCTGGTGCTGGTGGCGGTGGTCGGGCTGGCGATGCGCAGGCTGCCGGGCGGGAACGTGTTCCATCTCGTCGGCCTGGCCGAGCGCGCGGCCCTGCTGTCCGGAGTGCGGACCCGGCTCGTCCGGGTCGCGGCGTTCGCGCTGTCCGGGCTCTTCGCGGGGCTCGCCGCGATCGTCCTGGCGGCCCAGCAGCAGACCGCGGCACCGCAGCTCGCCGACGCGCTGCTGCTGCCCGCGATCGCCGCCGTCGTGATCAGCGGGTGTGCGATCACCGGCGGGATCGGCGGGCCGTGGCGGGTCCTGGTCGGCGCGCTCATCGTCACCGTCCTGCGGGTCGGCGGCACCGTGGCCGGGATCGACCCCAGCTACCAGCAGATCGTCTACGGGGTGGTCGTGATCGTCGCCGTCCTGCTGACGCTGGACCGCAGCAAGTTGACCGTCATCAAATGAACAGGGAAGGGAAGGACCGCATGAGCATCGACGTCAACGGCGCGGTGGTGCACGAGGTCGGATCGAAGTGGTCGGTGGAGCGCCTGCGCCTGCGCGACCCGGGCCCGACCGAGGTGCGGATCAGGGTGATGGCCTCGGGCCTGTGCCACTCGGACGACCATCTCGTCACCGGGGACATCCCGAACGCGCTGCCGCTGGTCGGCGGGCACGAGGGCGCCGGGATCGTGGAGTCGGTCGGCAGCGCCGTCCGCCGGTTGAAGCCGGGCGACCACGTCGCCACGGCCTACCTGCCGGCGTGCGGCACCTGCACCTGGTGCGCGCAGGGCATGCAGTACATCTGCGACACCGGCGGTGGTATGGAGACCGGGATGGCGCTCGACGGCTCGGCCCGGTTCACCACGGCCGACGGGCACGGTATCGGGGCCATGCAGCGTCTCGGGACCTTCGCCGACCACCTCGTCACCGACGAGGCGCAGGCGGTCAAGATCGCCGACGACATCCCGTTCGAGGTCGCCTGCCTGGTCTCCTGCGGGGTCGGGACCGGCTGGGGTGCCGCGGTCAACGCGGCCGAGGTGCGGCCGCGGGACACCGTGCTCGTCGTCGGGGTCGGTGGGGTCGGGATCAACGCCGTCCAGGGGGCGAGCCACGCCGGCGCCGCGTACGTCGTGGCCGTCGACCCGGTCGGCTACAAGCGCGAGCGCGCGCTCGAGCTCGGCGCGACGCACGCCTTCCCCTCGATCGCCGAGGCCCTGCCGTTCGTGAGGTCGGTGACCAACGGTCAGGGTGCCGACAGCGCGGTCGTCACGGTCGGCGTGCTGACCGGTGACCTGGTGGCGGAGGCCTTCGGCGCCGTCCGCAAGCGGGGGACGATCGCGGTCGCCTCCATCGGGCAGAACGAGCCCGGCATCCCGATCAGCCCGCTGGAGCTCGTCACCTACGCCAAGACACTGCGCGGCCTGCTGTTCGGCAACTGCAACCCGACCCGGGACATCCCGGCGCTGCTCGACTACTACCGCGCGGGCCGGCTCAAGCTGGACGAGCTGATCACCCGCCGCTACCGGCTCGACGAGGTGAACCAGGCGTACGCGGACATGCACGCGGGTATCAACCTGCGGGGCGTGCTTGTCCACGAGCACTGAGGTTCCACGAGCACCGAGGTTCCACGAGCATCGACGAGCGACCGGGCCGGCCGGCCACCGACGGCACCGGCCGGTCCGGTCCTCCCCCGAGGAGACCACCATGGCAGCAGTCCCCGCCGTCCCCACCCACACGCTGAACGACGGCAACGCGATCCCGGCCGTCGGCTTCGGCTGCTACACCGGCACCGGCGGGGACCCCGCCACCCTGGTCGCGTCCGCGCTGGCGTCCGGCTACCGCCTGCTCGACACCGCACTGCGCTACGACAACGAGGACGCGGTCGGCGCCGCGGTCCGGGCCTCCGGTCTCGACCGGGACGACGTCGTCGTCACCACGAAGCTGCCCGGGCGGCTCCAGGGGCGCGGCGCGGCCCGGGAGGCGCTGGAGACGTCGCTGGGGAACCTGGGCCTGGACCGGATCGACCTCTACCTGATCCACTGGCCGCTGCCCCGGCTGGACCTCTACGTGGACACCTGGCGCGAACTGATCGCGTTCCGCGACGAGGGACTGGTCCGGTCGATCGGGGTCTGCAACTTCACCGAGGCGCACCTCAGCCGGCTGATCGAGGCGACCGTGGTCGTACCCGCGGTGAACCAGGTGGAGCTGCACCCCTACTGGCCGCAGGACGCGCTGCGGGCCTTCCACGCCGAGCACGGCATCGTCACGGAGGGGTGGAGCCCGCTCGGGCGGGGCGCGCTGCTGTGCAGCGCGGAGGTCACGGCCATCGCCGAGACCCATGGGGTGTCCACCGCGCAGGCCGTCCTGCGCTGGCAGGTGCAGGTCGGGTCGGTGCCGTTGCCGAAGTCGTCCGACCCGCAGCGGCAGCGCGCCAACCTCGACCTGTTCGGGTTCGCGCTCACCGACGAGGAGATGGCGACGATCGCCGGCGTCGACCACGAGCGGCTGTCGGGTCAGGACCCGGACGAGTACGAGGAGTTCTGACACCCCGGGATCGCCGCGCCGCGGCGACGACCGCGCCGGGTCACCCGGCGCGGCCGCCGCCCGGTGCCGGACCGGTCGAGTCGCGCACCACCAGCTCCGGCTCGGGCAGCGCCGGGGGCTCGGGGGACTCGCCCGCCATCGCGGCGACCAGCGCGTCCCAGGTGGCGTCGCCGAGCTCGTCGCGCGGCGAGCGGGTCGTGGTCAGGCTCGGGCGCAGGCAGGCCGCGAACGGGATGTCGTCCGCCCCGGTGACCGACACCCGTCCGGGCACGTCGACGCCGAGTTCCAGCAGCCGGTGGACAACTCCGATGGCTAGCAGGTCGTTGAAGGCCACGATCGCGCTCGCGCCGGTGGCCAGCGCCTCCTCGGCGACCCGGTAGCCGTCCTCCACCGTGGACCCACCCGCCAGCCGGCGGGCACCGAGGCCGAACGCCTCGGCGTGCTGCAGGGCCCGCCACCGCTGCTGTTCCTGCCACGCGGCCGGCGGCCCGCCGAGGTAGACGACGTCGCGGTGGCCCAGGCCCACCAGGAGCCCGCACACCTTCATGGTCGCGGCGAAGGCGTCCACGGTGATGGTCGGCAGGGCGACACCGGACGGCCCCCGGTTCACCAGAACCATCCGCCCGGACTCCTCGGCGAGTCGGCGCAGGTCCGTGTCGGGCATACGGGGGGAGACCAGGACCAGCCCGTCCACCTGGGGGAGCAGGCTGCGCGCCAGCGCGAACTCCTCGCCGGGGTCGTCGTTGGCGTCGGCGACCAGCACCCGGTAGCCGCTTCCGCCCGCGCTGCGGGTGATCCGCTTCAGCACCCCGCTGAAGTAGGGGTTCTGCACGTCCGGGACGACCACGCCGATCATCTGGTAGGTGCCCGACGCGATCGCCTGGGCCGCCCGGTTCGGCTGGTAGCCGAGCTCGGCGGCCGCGGCCAGCACCCGCTCGGCCAGGTCGGCGCGGACCGGCCGGCCCGCCATGGCGCGCGACACGGTCGCGTTCGACACACCGGCGGCGGCGGCGACCTGGTCGATCGTCACCCGACCGCCCCGCGGCGTACGACGCCGGCTCCGGCCGTCCTCCCTGTCCACCCGTCCCGCTCCCGATCGCCGCCCGGTCGAAGGCCGGTCGGCGGCCTCGGTCATCCCGCACCACCGTCCGGCAGAGCACCGACCCTAGCGGCCCCGGGCCGGGGAACCGGTTCCCACGCGCCGTTCCGGGCCGAGACGTAGAGCGCCTGCACGACCGTCTGGGTGACCAGCGCCGACCGTCCGGAGGCCAGCGGCTCGCCACCGGCGCGGAACGCGGTGACCGCGTCCCGCAGGATCTCGACGTGCCACTCGGCGGGCATCTCCGCGGTGTCCGGCCCGATCCCCGCAGGTCCCGCTGTCCCCAGGGTCCGGACCGGCCCGCCGTCGTTCGGGTGCAGCGCCAGCCGCGGTCCGTCGAGCACGGTCGTACCCCGGCCCCCGGCCAGGGTGAGCCGCTCCGCGGCGCCGGGGAACGCCGCGGTCGTCACGAACACCGACACGGCCGTCCCGCCGCCGAAGTCGAGCAGACCGGTCACGGTGTCCTCGGCCTCCAGGTCGTGGACGGGGGAGCGGGTCGCGGTCGCGACGACCCGGCGCGGTGGCCCGAGCGCCCACACGAGCAGGTCGAGGGTGTGGATCGCCTGCGTGATCAGCACGCCCCCGCCGTCGCGCGCGTGGCTGCCGCGGCCCGGCTCGTCGTAGTAGGACTGGGGGCGCCACCACGCGACCTCCAGCGACCCCCCGACTAGCGGGCCGAGCGCGCCGGAGGCCACGGCCTCCTTCAGCCCCCGGCCGGCCTCCTTGGCCCGGTGCTGGAAGCAGACCGCGAGTCCGGTGCCGGCCGCCTCGGTGGCGGCGACGAGCCGACCGGCACGGTCCGCGGTGAGGTCGAGCGGCTTCTCCACGAGCACGTGGACCCCGCGCGCGGCCGCGGCACCTACCAGCTCCAGGTGGGTGTCCGGCGGGGTCAGCACCAGTGCCAGGTCGGCCCCGTCGAGCGCAGCCTCGGCCGGCCAGCGGCGCTGCGCACCGGGGAACAGGCTGCGAACACGCTCGGCGCGGGTCTCGTCGCGGGTCGCGACCGCGACCACGTCGAGGTCCAGCTCGCCGGCCAGCGTGCGCAGGGCGCGCAGGTGACCGCCCGCGGCCAGTCCCGCCCCGAGCACCGCGACCTTCACGACGGCGAACCGCTCGTGAGCAGCGGGCTGGAGCCGACCAGCTCGTCGCGCGTGAGCAGCACCTTGACGTTGCGCTCGGGACGCCCGGTCAGCTCGGCGAACGCGTCCGCCACCGCCCCCAGCCCGAACACCGCCGTGCGCAGCGGGGTCGGATCGACCTCGTCCCGCTCCAGCCGCCCGATCGCCGCCGTGAAGTCGGCGGGGGTGTAGTTCCGGGAGGCGACCAGTGACAGCTCCCGGGCGTAGAACGCCTGGTAGTCCAGCTCGATCCGGTGCCCCGGTTTGGCCGCGGCGACCGCGACGTACCGGCCTCCGCCCGCGAGCACCGCGGTCGCGGCGGCGGCGGTCCCGCTGGTGGTGACCGTGTCGAACACGACGTCCACCGACCCCACCGTGTCACGCACCCACTCGACCGGACCGTCCCCGGTGCTGGCCGCGAAGTCGGTGAAGCCGAGCCCGGCCAGCGTGCCGCCGCGAGTGGCGAGGGTGTCGGTGAACAGCACCCGGGACGCCCCCCGCGCCCGGGCCGCCAGCCCGACCGCGGAGCCGATGGCCCCGGCCCCGACGACCAGCACCGTGTCACCGGGGCGGATCCCGGAGCGGTCCGCGACGTGCTCGGCGACCGCCAGCGGCTCGACCAGCGCGCCGAACCGGGCCCCGAGGTCACCCGGCAGCGGGATCGCGTGTGCGGCGGGGACGACGAACCGCTCGGCCAGGCAGCCGCGCGGGTCGGAGAGCCCCAGCACCGTCATCTCGGCGCAGTTGTTCGGGCGGTCATCGGCGCAGGCCCGGCACCGGCCGCAGGCCAGCGTCGGGTAGACCACGACCGAGGTACCGCCGGCGAGGCGTCCGGAAGGGTCCTCGGCGACCGTCGCGACGCACTCGTGGCCGGGGACGACGGGGTAGGACACCAGCGGGTTGCGCCCGGCGAGCAGCGCGACGTCACCGCCGCAGATCCCTACCGTGTGCAGGTCCAGTGCGACCTCACCGGGGCCCGGCCGTGCCGGCTCGGGCACCTCCTCCGCGCTGATCCGACCCGGTGCCGTCACGACCGCTCTCCGCACGTCGACCTCCTCGTTGTCGCAAGCGTTTTCTGGACTCTAACAGCTCCGATAAGGTAATGAGTAAACGTTTTCTACAGAAGGAGCGACGATGTCGACGACGACACTCACCGGGTCTGCCGGCGCCCCGGGCGCCGGCGCGCCCGACGCGACGGCCGCGGACGTCGAGCGGGCGGTGGCCGCCGCGGTGGAAGCGGGACGCCGCTGGGCGGCCACCCCGGCCCCCGAGCGGCGCGACGTCCTGCGCCGCGCCGCACACGGTCTGCAGGCGCGGCGCGAGGAGCTGGTCGGGCTCGTGACGGCCGAGACCGGCAGTATCCGGGCCAAGGCCGAGGCCGAGGTCGCCGACTCGATCGAGGAGCTGCACGCCGCGGCGGCGCTCGCCCTGCACCCCACGGCCCAGGTACTGCCGTCGGCGGTGCCGGGCCGCTCCAACGTGGTCGAGCGGGTACCGGTCGGCGTCGTCGGGGTGATCACTGGCTGGAACTTCCCGATGCACCTGGCCCTGCGCATCGCGGCGCCCGCGCTGGCCCTGGGCAACGCGGTCCTGGTCAAGCCGGCACCGGAGACGCCGCTCTCCGGCGGCGCCGGATGGGCCGATGCGCTCACCGCCGCCGGACTGCCCGACGGACTCCTCGGCGTCCTCCCGGGCCGGGCGGCCGGGCCGGCGCTGGTCGGGCACGCGAACGTCGACCTGATCCACTTCACCGGGTCGACCGCGGTCGGCCGGGAGATCGCCCGGATCGCCGGCGGTGCCCTGAAGCGGGTCGCCCTCGAGCTGGGCGGGAACAACCCCGCCGTCGTGCTCGCCGACGCCGACCTGGAGCGCACCGTCCCGCTGACGGCCGGGGGCACCTTCGTCCACCAGGGACAGGTGTGCATCGCCACCGGCCGGCACATCGTCGTCGCCGACGTCGCCGAGGACTACCTCGCCCGGCTCGCCGAGCACGCGCGCGGCCTGCGGGTCGGGGACCCGGCCATCGACCCCACGGTCGATCTCGGTCCGCTGATCAGCGAGCGCCAGGCCGAGCGGGCGCAGCGGCTGGTCGCCGACACCGTCGCGCAGGGGGCCGAGCTGCTCACCGGCGGCACCCGCGAGGGACGGTACTTCCCGGCGACCGTGGTCGCCGGGGTGCGGCCCGGGATGCCGCTGTTCGAGGAGGAGACCTTCGCCCCGGTCGTCGCCGTCACCGTGGCCGCCGACACCGACGAGGCCGTGGCGCTGGCCAACGCGACCGAGTACGGCCTGTCGGCGTCGGTGTTCACCCGGGACCTCGAGCGCGGTCGTGCGGTCGCGTCCCGGCTGCGGGCGGGCATGGTGCACGTCAACGACATGACGGCGCTCAACGAGACGCACGTCCCGTTCGGCGGGGTCGGTGCCTCCGGGGTCGGGCAGCGGTTCGGCGGGGCGGCCAACGTCGAGCTGCTCACCGAGCAGCGCTGGGTCAGCGTGCGCCGGCTCTGAGGTGTCCCGGCCCCGGAACCGCGGCGCCAGGGCCCGGCCCGGATGCGGGGGGCGCCGCTCAGCCGGGCGCGCCCTCCGCCACCGCGCCTCGGGCCACTGCGTCCTCGGCCACCGCCCGGTCCCCGGCGCCTCCCCGCATCCGGGCGGCGAGCGCCCCGGCTCGGCGCAGCCAGCGGGCAGGATCGGCGATCGCGGCGTCGACCGAGCCGGCCAGGTCGGTGAGCGCGATCGCGGCGGCCGGCGGCGGGGTCGCGATCTGCCCCGCGACGACCAGCGGCGCGGCCGGGTACCCCGCACACCGTTGCAGCAGCGCACCGACCAGCTTCCCGGTGCCCGACGTGGCGTCGTAGCGGCCTTCACCGGTGACGACGACGTCGGCGTGCGGGAGCAGGCCGTGCAGTCCGGTCAGTTCGCCGACCGTGTGCGCGCCGGGCAGGATCCGCCCGCCCCAGGCGGCCAGCCCGAACGCGGTGCCCCCTGCGGCCCCCGACCCGGCCCGGTCCGCCTCGACCGGCAGCACCGCGGCGAGCACATCGGCGAACCGGGCCAGCGCGCGGTCGAGGAGCGCGACCTGGTGCGGGGACGCGCCCTTCTGCGGGCCGAACACGGTCGCGGCGCCGGACGGACCGGTCAGCACCGCCCGTGTGTCGGTCAGCAGGCGCACCCCACCTGTCGGGGGCGGCACCAGGCCGGAGACGTCGATGCGGTGCAGCTGCGCCAGCTCCACGCCGCCCGGGCCGATCTCGTCGCCGGCGCGGTCCAGCAGCCGGGCCCCGAGCCCCCGCAGCGCCCCGGCGCCACCGTCGGTCGTCGCCGAACCGCCGAGACCGACGGTGACCGAGGTGGCCCCGGCGGCCAGTACCTGCCGCAGGAGCAGACCGAGCCCGTCCGTCGAGGCGGCGACGGGCTCCCGCCGGTCGAGAAGGGGCAGACCGCAGACGCTCGCCGAGTCCAGCACCGCCGACCCGTCCGGCAGCATCAGCCAGTGTGCGGTCACCGGTCGCCCGGCCGGGCCGGGCACCGGACGGGAGGTCCGCGGTTCGGCGCCGGGCACGCACCGCGCCACCGCGTCCACGGTGCCTTCGCCGCCGTCGGCCTGGGGGAGCAGGGTCACCGTGTCCTGCGGGCGGACCTCGCGCCAGCCGGCCGCCAGTGCCTCGGCGACCGCCGACGCGGCCAGGCTCCCCTTGAACGAGTCGGGCGCGACCAGCACGCGCAGCGGGCCGCTCACGTGACCGCGTACCCGCCGTCGACCGGCAGGACCACGCCCGTGACGTACCGGGCGGCGTGCGAGGCCAGGAACCCGACGACGTCGGCGATGTCCTGCCCGTCGGCGAGCCGGCCGAGCGGGATGCGCCCGAGCACCCGCTCGCGGAAGTCCGGCCGGTCCAGGACCGGGGCGGTCATCGGGGTGACGACGTACCCCGGGGCCACGGCGTTCACCCGGATCCCGCGCGGGCCGAGCTCCACGGCCAGACCCTTCGTGAGCTGCGCCAACGCGGCCTTGGTCGCGCCGTAGGGGACGATCCCCGGCACCGCGCGGTCCGCGGACAGCGACACGATGTTGACCACCGAGCCGCCGGCATCCGCCAGGGGGCCCGCGGCGGCCGCGATCAGCCGGTAGGCGGCGGTGAGGTTCACCGCGACGAGGCGCTCCCAGGTCTCCGGTGCGATGTCGACCGCGTCGGTCCGGGCCTGGATCCCGGCGGCGTTGACCAGCACGCCGAGGCCCCCCGGCAGCGCGGCGGCGTCCGCCACGACCGCGTCGGTGAAGCCCTGGTCGGTCAGGTCGCCGACCCGGGCCAGCCCGCCGACCGAGTCGGCGACGTCCTGGGCGGTCGGTGTCCGGTCGACCACGACGACCGGGTGCCCCTGGTCGGCGAGCCGTCGGGCGATCGCCGAGCCGATCCCGCCGGCCCCGCCCGTCACCACGGCGGACGGCATGGCGTGCTGCAGCCTCATCGCTACCTCCTCGTAAGCGTTTTCCGAACTACGGAGGCCCTCTTGCCTCCCGCGATGGCAGGCTATACGCTGCTGCCGACTCCAGCAAGTAAGCGTTTTCTGGGAGGTGTGATGTCGGCCGAGGTCCTTCTGCCGGCTTCCGACGGAAGCCTGGCTCCACTGTCCATGGGCCCGCCCGCCGAGCTCGTCGTGCCGTCCACACCGGCGACGAGCCGGGTGGCCTTCGCGGCCGCGCACGTCGTCCCCGACCCCGTCCGTGCGTCGGGCGACGGTGCGCCGTGTCCGATCGACTGGGACGCCACGATGGCGCTGCGGCACAGGCTGTGGGACGCCGGTCTCGGTGTCGCCGAGTCGATGGACACCGCGCAGCGGGGGATGGGGCTGGACTGGCCCGCGGCGCGCGAGCTCGCGCGCCGGACCCTCGCCGAGGCCCGCACCCGTGGCGCCGACGTGGTCGTCGGCATCTCCACCGACCAGCTCGCCGAGCACGCCGGTGGCGTCCGGGCGGTCCGCGACGCCTACCTCGAGCAGCTCGCCGACATCGAGTCGCTCGGCGGCAGCACCGTCCTGATGGCCAGCCGCGCGCTCGCCGCCCGCGCCGCCGGTCCCGACGACTACCTCGAGGTCTACGGGGACGTCCTGCGGGCCGCCTCGCAGCCGGTCGTGCTGCACTGGCTCGGCGAGGCGTTCGACCCGGCGCTCGCCGGCTACTGGGGCCACCCCGAACCGGGCAAGGCGATGGAGGTCGTGCTCGACCTGATCACCGAGCACCGCTCGCGGGTGCGCGGCATCAAGCTGTCCCTGCTCGACGACGTCCTGGAACGCGAGCTGCGGTCCCGGCTGCCCGCCGGGGTGCACCTGTTCACCGGGGACGATTTCCACTACACCGACCTCATCGCCGGGGACGGCGAGCACCACAGCGACGCGCTGCTGGGCGCGTTCGCGGTCGTCGGGCGGCACGCCGCGGCCGCGCTCGCGGAGCTGGACGCCGGCCGGGTCGACGGCTTCCGGGGGATCCTCGCCCCGACCGAGCCGCTGAGCAGGCTGGTCTTCGCCGCCCCGACTCGGTTCTACAAGGTCGGTGTCGCGTGGCTGGCCTACCTCGACGGCGCCCAGGAGCACTTCCGGATGCTCGGTGGCCTGGAGTCCGGCAGGTCCCTCGGTCACCTCGGGGACCTGGTCCGTGCCGCGGACGGGATCGGCCTCTTCCGGGATCCGGAGGTCGCGGCGCACCGGGCCGGACGCTACTTCGTCGTGCACGGGATCGGCTGAGCCGTGGACCTCGCACACTGCAGCCTCAACTCGGTGACCGCGCGCGCCGCGGCCGTCGAGGACCTGGTGCCGCTGGCGGCCGGGCTCGGCTTCGGCGGCGTCGGGCTCTGGCGCGACTGCTACGAGCGGGCCGGGGCCGCCGAGGCCGCCCGCCGGGTCGCCGACGCGGGTCTGCGGGTCACCTCGGTGTGCCGCGGCGGGATGTTCCCGCAGCCCACGGCCACCGGGCGGGAGGCGCGGCGGGCCGACAACCTCCGCGCGGTCGAGGAGGCCCGGGTGCTGGGCGCGGACTGCCTGGTCCTGGTCTGCGGGCCGGCCTGCGACGGCGACCTGTCCGCCGCCCGCGGCGCGATCCGAGACGGCGTCGAGGCGCTGCTCCCGCACGCCGAGGCGGCCGGCGTCCCGCTCGCCGTCGAACCGATGCACCCGATGATGGCCGCGGACCGCTCCGCGATCACCTCCCTCGGCGAGGCCGTCGACCTGGTCCGCGGGATCGACCACCCGATGCTCGGGCTGGCACTGGACAGCTACCACGTCTGGTGGGACGCCGCCCTCGACGAGGGTCTGGACCGCGCGTCCGGGACGGTGCTGACCGTCCAGCTCGCCGACTGGGTGCTGCCCATCCACGGCCAGCTGAGCAGCCGCGGCATGCCCGGCGACGGCGTGATCGGGATGGACCGGTTCGTACAGCGCAGCCGGGCGGCCGGGTTCGAGGGTCTCGTTGAGGTCGAGGTGCTCAGCGACGCGTGGTGGGCGGCCGGTCCCGAGGCCGCGGCCCGCGCCGCCGCCACCGCCCTGGGCGCGATCACCGACACCGTCCCCGTCCCGCAGCACTGACCCTCCCCGCACCCACCGACCCGTCCCGCAGCGCCGACCGCCCGCGACGACCGAACCCAGACGACTTCACAGGAGCAGACGTCATGCACCGACCCGCCGTCCTCACCGCCCGCCAGGCCGCCGACCTAATCGCCGACGGTGACGTGATCAGCGTCAGCTCGTCGTCCGGCCTCGGCTGCCCGGACGCCGTGCTGGCCGGGATCGGCGACCGCTTCGCCGAGACCGCCGGGCCGCGCGACCTGACCACGTTGCACCCGATCGCGGCCGGTGACATGTCCGGGATCAAGGGCATCGACCACCTGGCCCGGCCCGGCCTGCTGCGCCGGGTGGTGGCCGGTTCCTACCCGTCGGGGCCGTCGAAGGCCGAGCCCCCGCGGATCTGGCAGATGATCGAGAACGGCGAGGTCGAGGCGTACAACTTCCCGTCCGGTGTGCTGTACCAGCTGCACCGGGCCGCGGCGTCCCGGCAGCCGGGGGTGTTCACCAAGGTCGGCCTGGGATCCTTCGTCGACCCGCGGCTCACCGGGGGGCGGATGAACGACGCCACCCCGGAACGCTTCGTCCGGGTCGAGGAGCTCGACGGCGAGGAGTGGCTGTTCTTCCCCTCGATCGTGCCCGACGTGGCGGTGATCCGGGCGACCACCGCCGACGAGCACGGCAACCTCACGATCGAGGAGGAGGCCTCCCCGCTCGGCGCGCTGGACCTCGCCTACGCCGCGCACAACCGGGGTGGCCTCGTGATCGCCCAGGTCAAGCGGCTGGCCGAGGGCGGCAGCCTGTCCCCGCAGCAGGTCCGCATCCCGGGGATCCTGGTCGACGCCGTCGTCGTCGCGCCGGACCAGATGCAGACCACCCAGACCCCGTACGACCCGGCGATCTCCGGGCAGCTGCGGCGCCCGCTGTCCGCGCTCGACCCCGTCCCCTTCTCGCTGGAGAAGGTGATCGCCCGCCGGGCCGCGCACGAGCTGCGCTCCGGCGACGTCGTCAACCTCGGGTTCGGCGTCTCCGCTCTGGTCCCGCACGTCCTGGTCGAGGAGGACCTGGCCGGCGCCGTCAGCTGGGTGATCGAGCAGGGCGCCGTCGGCGGCGTGCCGCTGTTGGACTTCACCTTCGGTGTCTCTGTGAACCCGGACGCGATCATGGCCAGCGCCGACCAGTTCACCCTCCTGCAGGGCGGTGGTTTCGACCGGACGCTGCTGTCGTTCCTGGAGATCGACCGCACCGGCTCGGTCAACGTGCACCACCTGCCCGGACGCCGGCACGTCACGGCGGGCGTCGGCGGCTTCGCCGACATCGTCTCGGCCGCCCCGGAGATCGTGTTCATCGGTTCCTTCACCGCGGGCCGCCGCGACATCGCCGTCGACGACGGCGGACTCGACATCCGGACCGACGGCCCGCACACCAAGTTCGTGGAGAAGGTCGCCTCGCCGACCTTCTCCGGCGCGCACGCCCTGGCCCGCGGGCAGAAGGTCACCTACGTCACCGAGCGGGCCGTCCTGCAGCTCCGGCCCGAGGGCCTGACCGTCACCGAGATCGCGCCCGGCGTGGACCTCGAGCGCGACGTCCTGGCCCGCAGCGCGTTCCCGCTGCTCGTCTCCGACGAGCTCAAGGCGATGCCCGCCGAGATCTTCCAGCCGCACCGCACCGGTCTGCGGCTGCCGGCCGCGCCGCCGCACACGCGGATCGCGGCACTGCGTTCCCGCGACGCCTGACCGGACGCCGCACCCTCCTCCCACCGACGCGAGAGAACGAGGCCCCGTCATGTCCACGACACCCGAACCGCAGACCGGATCCCTGGTCGTCGGTGACCCGGAACAGCGCCGGCGCACGCTCGCCGCGAGCGTCTCCGGGACCGTCATCGAGTGGTACGACTTCACGCTCTACGGCCTGGCCGCCGCCCTGGTCTTCGGCCCCCTCTACTTCCCCGACGCCGGCGCGCTCGGTGGGGTCCTCGCCTCGCTCGCCACCTTCGCGGTCGGTCTCGGCGCGCGCCCGATCGGCGGCCTGATCTTCGCCCACTACGGCGACCGGATCGGCCGCAAGCCCACGATGTTCCTGGTCCTGATGGTCATGGGCGTCTCGACCACCCTGATCGGCCTGCTCCCGACCGCGGAGACGATCGGCATCTGGGCCGCCGTCATCCTCGTCGTACTCCGCCTGCTGCAGGGCGCCGGCGCGGGCGCCGAGTTCGCCGGTGCGATCACGATGGTCACCGAGGTGACCGGTAACCGGGGCCGCGCCTACGCCGCCTCGCTGCCCGGCGCCGCGATCTACGTCGGTACCGGCGGCGCGACGCTGGTGTTCACCCTGGTCACCCTCATGCCGGAGGAGGCCTTCCTGGCCTGGGGATGGCGGATCCCGTTCCTGGCCAGCGCGGCGATGGTGCTGGTCGCGGCCTACCTGCGGTGGCGGGTCGAGGAGACCCCCGCGTTCAGGAAGCTCGAGCAGAACGACTCCGTGCAGAGCGCCCCGGTGCTCGAGGTGCTGCGGAACAACCGGCGCTCGGTCCTGCTCGGGATGGGCGTGTTCGTCCTGATCATCCCGTGGGCCTACGCGATGCAGGTGTTCGTGCTCAGCTACGTCACCAACACCCTCGAGGTCCCGAAGGGTACGGCGCTGACCGGGCTGATCATCGCCGAGTTCCTGGCCATCCCGGTCATCCTCGCGTGCGGCCGGCTGGCCGACCGGGTCGGCAGGCGCCCGGTCATGCTGTTCGGCGCCGCGTTCTGCCTGCTGTTCGCGATGCCGATGTTCTGGATGCTCGACAGCGGCTCCGGGGTGCTGATCGCGGTCGCGATGACCCTGGGTATCTGCGTCTCCCAGGGCTGCACCTCGGGGCCGGCCGGCGCGATGCTGGCCGACCTGTTCCCGGCCCGGTCCCGCTGGAGCGGGATCGCCCTGTCCCGGGAGATCCCGGCCGCCGTCGTCGGCGGCACCGCGCCCCTGGTCGCGACCGCACTGGTGGCGTGGGGCGGCGGGTCGCCGGTCGGCGTGGCCGTCTACCTGATGGTGCTGAGCCTCGTCGGCCTGGTCGCCATCGTCGCCCTGCCCGAAACCCTGGAGCGGACCACGCGTCCCGCCCCGACGGCGGCCGCAGACGCGTCCGTCCCGTCCCGACGTTCCTGAGGAGCCACCGATGGCTGCGCTGTCCCTGCGCCACACCTTCCTGCCCACCGACACCTTCGGCTCCGACGAGCGCAGGCTCGTCGAGGAGTTCGTCGACGAGCAGATCCGTCCGCTCGCCACCGAGCTGGACGAGACCGAGCGCTTCCCCCGTGAGCTGTACACCGAGCTCGCCAAGATCGGGATGTTCGGGGTCACCGTCCCCACCGATCTCGGGGGGACGGGCGCGACCCCGCTGGACTACCTGTTCCTTATGGAGGGCCTGTCCTACGGCTACTCCTCGGTCGCCGACCAGTGCGGGCTCGTCGAGATGGTCGGCTCGCTGCTGGCCGCGTTCGGCACCGCCGAGCAGCACGAGCGCTACCTGCGTCCGCTGCTCGCCTACGAGCGGCCGTGCGCGTACGCGCTCACCGAGGCGGAGTCCGGCTCGGACCTGGGCAGCATCTCCACCCGGGCGGTCCGCGACGGCGACGACTGGCTGCTGTCCGGCGAGAAGATCTACATCCACAACGCGCCGGTCGCCGACTTCGCCCTGGTACTGGCCGTCACCGACCCGGAGAAGGGCAAGCGCGGCGGCATCTCGGTGTTCGTCGTCGACCTGGAGCAGGCCGGCGTGACGCGCGCCTACCACGAACACAAGATGGGCCAGCGGGCCAGCCAGGTCGGCGGGCTGGTGTTCGACCGGGTCCGGCTGCCGTCCGACGCCCTGCTCGGCGAGGAGGGCAAGGCCTTCGGCTACATGATGGAGGTGCTCGCCAAGGGCCGGCTCGGCATCGCGGGGCTCGCACTCGGGATCAGCCGCGCGGCGCTCGCCGCCGCCGTGCAGCAGGCGGCGGACCGGACCCAGTTCGGCGCCCCGATTGGGGCGAACCAGGCGATCTCGTTCCCGCTCGCGACGGCGGTGACCGAGCTGCGCGCCGCGACCGCGCTGGCCGCGGACGCGGCGCACGCCCTGGGCTCCGGTGCGGACGACGCCGCGGTGCTGTGCTCGATGGCCAAGCTCACGGCGTCCGAGGGCGCGGTGCGGCACGCCGACGTCGCGGTCCAGACCTTCGGTGGTTCGGGGTTCATCCGTGGCTACGAGGTCGAGCGTCTCTACCGCGACGCCCGGATCACCCGCATCTACGAGGGGACCAGCGAGATGCAGCGGCTGATCATCAGCCGTGCCCTGCTTCCCCGGACCCGATGACCGAACCCGACGGACGAAAGGGCGATCCGATGAGGATCCTCGCGCTGGTCAAGCAGGTGGCCGACACCTATTCGGAGCGGAAGCTGTCCGACTCCGACCACACCCTCGACCGTGAGGGTGCCGAGGCGGTGATCGACGAGATCAACGAGCGCGCGGTGGAGCAGGCCCTGCTGCTGAAGGAGGCGAACGACGGCTCCGAGGTCGTCGTCGTGAGCATGGGCCCGGACCGGGCCACCGACGCGATCCGCAAGGCCCTGTCGATGGGCGCGGACTCCGCGGTGCACCTGTCCGACGAGGCCATCCACGGCTCGTGCGCGGTGCAGACCGCGAAGGCGCTGACGAAGCTGATCGGCACCGTCGACGGCTGGGACATGGTCATCGCGGGCAACTCGGCGTCCGACGGCCAGATCGGCGCGGTCCCGGCGATGATCGCCGAGCTGCTCGGTGTGCCGTCGCTGACCCACGCCAACGAGCTCTCGGTCGAGGGCACCACGGTGAAGGCCAAGCGGGAGACCGACGAGGGCGTCACCCACCTGACCGCGGAGCTTCCGGTCGTGGTGTCGATCGGGGAGAAGTCCAACGAGCCGCGCTACCCCTCGTTCAAGGGGATCATGGCGGCGAAGAAGAAGCCGGTGCAGACCCTCGACCTGGCCGGCGCCGGGATCGACGCCTCCGAGGTCGGTCTGGCCAACGCCCTGACCACGGTCGTCTCCGCGTCGCCGAAGCCGCCGAAGCAGGCCGGCGAGAAGGTCACCGACGAGGGCGACGGCGGCGCGAAGATCGCCGAGTTCCTGGTCGGCCAGAAGCTGATCTGACCCCGGTTCTTCCT
>NZ_JAMXSG010000239.1:0-9455 GCF_024124365.1 Pseudonocardia sp. McavD-2-B | reverse complement strand
GGTCTGCGGGTGGGCTGCTTCCGGCCGCCGTCGGTCCCGCCGGGCACGTCCCGGCTGCGGCTCACCGCCCGCGCCGGGCTGACCGGGGCGCAGCTGTCGTTCGCGACCGGCGTGCTCGCCGAGGTGCTCGCCGACGCCCGGACGGGGGCCCCGGCGTGACCGGGCGGTTCGTGGTCGTCACCGGTACCGGCACCGGGGTCGGCAAGACCGTCGCCACCGCCGCGCTGGCCGCCGTCGCGGTCGCGACGGGGGAGCGGGTGGCGGTGCTCAAGCCCGCCCAGACCGGGGTCGGCCCGGACGACCCCGGCGACGTCGACGAGGTCGCCCGCCTCGTCCCCGAGGTCACCACCCGGGAGCTGGCCCGCTACCCCGACCCGCTGGCCCCGGCGACCGCGGCCCGGCGCTGCGGGGCGCGCCCGGTGACCCCGGAGCAGGCCGCGGTGACCGCGCGGACGCTGGCCGAGCACCACGACCTCGTCCTCGTCGAGGGTGCGGGTGGGCTGCTCGTCCGGTTCACCGACGAGGGCGGCACCCTCGCCGACGTCGCCCGGCTCCTCGACGCCCCGGTCGTGGTGGTCGCGGCGGCCGGGCTCGGCACGCTCAACCACACCGCGCTCACCGTCGAGGCGCTCCGGGTGCGCGGCCTGACCTGCGCGGGGATCGTGATCGGGTCCTGGCCGGCGGAGCCGGACCTGGCCGAGCACTGCAACCTCCAGGACCTGCCGATGATCACCCGGGTGCTGGTCCGGGGCCTGCTGCCCGAGGGCCTCGGACGGGTGACACCGGACCGTTTCGCCGCGGTGGCCCGGGACACACTGGGTCCGATCCAGCCGGGTGACTGGCAAGATCCACGGGCATGACGACCGCCCGGACCGACGTCCTCACCGTCGCGCGTGACCAGGTCCTCGACCAGGGTCGCGGCCTCACCGTCACCCAGGTGCGCGAGGTGCTCGACCTGCCCGACGACCGTCTCGACGACCTGCTCGAGCTGGCCCACCAGGTGCGGATGCGCTGGTGCGGGCCGGACGTCGAGGTCGAGGGGATCATCTCGCTCAAGACCGGCGGGTGCCCGGAGGACTGTCACTTCTGCTCCCAGTCGGGCCTGTTCGCCTCGCCGGTGCGCTCGGCCTGGCTGGACATCCCGATGCTCGTCGAGGCCGCCAAGCAGACCGCGAAGACCGGGGCCACCGAGTTCTGCATCGTCGCCGCCGTCCGCGGGCCCGACGAGCGGCTCATGTCCCAGGTCGCCGCCGGCATCGCGGCGATCCGGGACGAGGTCGACATCAACATCGCCTGCTCACTGGGGATGCTCACGGCCGAGCAGGTCGGCGAACTCGCCGCGATGGGCGTGCACCGCTACAACCACAACCTCGAGACCGCCCGCAGCCACTTCCCGAACGTGGTCACCACCCACACCTGGGAGGAGCGCTGGGACACCCTGCGCATGGTCCGTGAGGCCGGCATGGAGGTGTGTTGCGGCGGCATCGTCGGGATGGGGGAGACCCTGGACCAGCGCGCCGAGTTCGCCGGGCAGCTCGCCGAGCTGGAGCCCGACGAGGTGCCGCTGAACTTCCTCAACCCGCGCCCGGGCACCCCGTTCGGGGACCTGGAGCCGATGTCCGGGCCGGACGCCCTGCGCACCGTCGCCGCGTTCCGCCTGGCGCTGCCGCGCACGATCCTGCGCTTCGCCGGTGGCCGCGAGATCACCCTCGGCGACCTGGGCGCCCGCAAGGGCCTGCTCGGCGGGATCAACGCGGTGATCGTCGGGAACTACCTGACGACCCTGGGGCGTCCGGCCGAGTCCGACATCGACCTGCTCGGCGAGCTGGAGATGCCGATCAAGGCCCTCAACGAGACGCTGTGACGGCGCCGGTGGGCACGCCGACCCGCGAGGACGGGGGCCCGTACTGCGACCAGTGCGGGTCGCCGGACCCCGCGGCCGGGCACGACCGGTGTGCGGCGCGCCGCGAGCTGGAGCCGCCGCGGTTCTGCCCGGACTGCGCACGGCGGATGGTGGTGCAGATCCACCCGGTCGGCTGGACGGCCCGATGCAGCCGGCACGGCGAGCGCACCTCGTCCTGACCTGCCGCCGCGCGAGGCCCCCGCGGTGGCGGGGGCCGCGCCGGTGTCCGCGCAGGTCAGGGCTTGATCAGGACCTTGAGCGCCTCGCGGTCGTTCATCGCGCGGTAGCCGTCCGGGACCTCGTCGAGACCGATGGTGCGGTCGAAGACCCGTCCGGGCTGGATGCGGCCCTCCAGCACGTCGGGCAGCAGCTCCTCGATGTAGGCGCGCGCCGGGGCGACGCCACCGTGCACGCCGACGTTGCGCATGAACTCGCCGACGCCGAGCGGGATGTCGGAGTACTGCGAGACGCCGACGCGGCCGACCAGCCTGCCGTCCTTGGTCACCTCGATGGCGGTGCGGATCGCCTCCACGTAGCCGACGCACTCCAGCGCGGCGTCCACGCCGTCGCCGCCGGTCAGCTCGCGCACCTTCTCGACCGCCTCGTCGCCGCGCTCGGCCACGACGTCGGTGGCGCCGAACTCGCGGCCCAGGTCGGTGCGGTCGGTGTGCCGGCCGAGCAGGATGATCCGCTCCGCGCCGAGGCGCTTCGCCGCGAGCACCGCGCACAGCCCGACCGCGCCGTCGCCGACGACGGCCACGGTGTCCCCGCGGCGCACCCGCGCCGAGACCGCGGCGTGGTGGCCGGTGGAGAACACGTCGGACAGGGTGAGCATCGACGCGAGCAGCGCGTCGTCCGGCTCGCCCGGCATCGGGACCAGGGTGCCGTCGGCGAACGGGACGCGCACCGCCTCGCCCTGGCCGCCGTCGGTACCGTCGGAGCCCCAGCCGCCGCCGTGCCGGCACGAGGTCTGCAGCCCCTGCGCGCAGAAGTCGCAGGTGTTGTCGGCCCAGACGAACGGTGCGACGACGAGCTGGCCCGCAGTGCGGTTCCGCACCCCGGACCCGACCTCCTCGATCACGCCGAGGAACTCGTGGCCGATCCGGTCGCCCTGCGGGTTGTCGTCGGCCGAGTTGTACGGCCACAGGTCGCTGCCGCAGATGCAGGAGCGCAGCACGCGCACGATCGCATCGGTGTCGTCACGGATGACCGGGTCCGGTACGTCGGACGAGACCCGGATGTCGTGTGTGCCGTGGATCAGAGTCGCCTTCATGCCCTCCGCCTTCCCGTATGCGGAACCGTTCATGCGCGCCCGGTCGTCATGACGTGCCGCACGTGCGGCAGGCTGGGCGGCATGGCGATCAACTGGGGCTCGGTGCTGCGCAAGGCCGCGGATCTGGCGGTGCAGTTCCTGAAGGACTCGCAGAAGGACGGACGGGCCCCGCGGCGCGGCCACGGTGGCGGCGCCCGGCCCGGCCCGCCGCCGACGGCCGGGCGGGTGCGCACCGCGCCCACCGGCGACCGTGCCCGGGAGGTCGCCTACGCCCCCGAGCCCGACGGGGCCGCGGACCCCGGCGAGATCGTCTGGACCTGGGTGCCCTACGAGGAGGACGCGAGCCAGGGCAAGGACCGGCCGCTGCTGGTCGTCGGGCGCTCGGCCGGCGAGCTGCTCGGGCTGATGCTGTCCAGCCAGGACAAGCGGGCCCACGACCCGGACTGGGTCGGGATCGGCTCCGGCGCCTGGGACCGCGAGGGTCGCGACTCCTACATCCGGCTCGACCGGGTGCTGGAGGTCGAGGAGCACGGCATCCGCCGGGAGGGTGCGGTGCTGGACCGGGCGCGGTTCGACCGGGTCGCGGACGAGCTGCGGTCGCGCTACGGCTGGCGCTGAAAACCCGGGTGCGCCCGTGCGGGCGCACCCGGTAGGGTCGCCGTCATCATGAGGCACTGACGACCCCCTCGACCGCGGACGTGGCCCACGCCCCTGCGGTCCTCCTCCGTCTCCACCGGAGTCGTCGTCATGTCATCGACCGAGCAGGTCCACGCCGTCACCGCCCGCGGGCTGGTCCGTTCCCACGCCACCCGCGCCGGCCGTCCGCCGGTGCTCGACGGCGTCGACCTCGTCGCCGCGCCGGGCACCCGGGTCGGCCTGATCGGGGAGAACGGCTCGGGCAAGTCCACACTGCTGCGGCTGCTCGCGGGCGTCGACACCCCGGACGGCGGGACGCTCACGGTTCCCGCGGACCGGGTGTACCTGCCGCAGGAACCCGACCTGGGCGACGGGGGGACCGTGGGCGACCTGCTCGACGCGGCGCTGCGCCCGCTGCACGACGCCGTCGCCGAGCTGGAGCGCCTGGCCGCCGGTCTGGCCGACGGCAGCGGCGCCGCCGCCTACGACCGGGTGCTGGCCTGGGCGATCGCCCACGACGCGTGGGACGCCGACCGGCGCGCCGAGGTCACCGCGGGCACGCTCGGTGTCGCCGACCTGGAGCGGGACCGGCCGGTCGCGACCCTGTCCGGGGGCGAGCGCACCCGGCTCGCGATGGCCGCCGCCCTGGTCCGCCGCCCCGCGGTGCTGCTGCTCGACGAACCCACCAACCACCTCGACGACGCCGCCCTGGAGCTGCTGGAACGCTCGCTGGTGGAGCTGCCCGGCGTCGTCGTCGCGGCGAGCCACGACCGCACCTTCCTCGACCGGGTCTGCACCGAGCTGCTCGATCTCGACGCCGGCGAGCTCGGCACCGACGGGTACGGCGGGCGCCGGTTCGGAGGCTCGTTCACCGAGTACCTCGACGCCGCCGCGGCGAGCCGCCGCCGCTGGGAGGAGCGCTTCGCCGCGGAGCAGGAGGAGATCGCCGCGCTGCGGGAGAAGGCGCGGGCCGGGCTGTCGACGATCGCCCCCGGGCGCGGCCCGCGCGACAACGACAAGTTCATCCACGCCTTCAAGGGGGCGGGCGTCGAACGCACCCGGGCCCGCCGGGTCCACGACGCGCAGCGCCGCCTGGAGGTCGCCGAGCGCGAGGCGGTCCGCAGGCCGCCCCGGCCGCTGGAGTTCGCCGGGCACCTCACCGGCGACGCCGCGGCCGGCGGGCTCGCCGTGTGCGTGCGGGACCTGCGGGTCGACGGACGGCTACGGCTCGACCTGCTCGACCTGGCCGTGGGGGAGAAGCTGCTGGTCACCGGCCCGAACGGGGCCGGGAAGTCGACCCTGCTGGCGGTCCTGCACTCCGACCTCCTACCGGACGCGGGCACCGTGGACGTGCGGGCGCGCCGGGTCGGGCTGCTGGCCCAGGACCCCGACGTCGGCCCGCCCGACCGCAGCGCCGCGACCGTCTACGCCGACGCCGTCGGCGCGGAGCGGGCGGAGACCGTCCCGCTGCGCGAGCTGGGGCTACTGCACCCGCGTGAGCACGGCACCGCGGTCGGAGAGCTCAGCCTCGGCCAGCGGCGGCGCCTGGCCCTGGCCGTCGCCGTCGCCGAAGCCCCGGACCTGCTGCTGCTCGACGAGCCGACCAACCACGTCTCGTTGCGGCTGGCCGGGGAGCTGGAGTCGGCGCTCGGCACTGCGCCGGGGAGCGTCGTCGTCACCTCGCACGACCGGTGGCTGCGCCGGCGCTGGGAGGGGCCGCACCTCGCCGTCGGCGGGTGAGCTCAGTTCGGGCTGTGCTCGTCGGAGAACGACCCGAGCGGCGCCGGCACCGCCCGCAGGGTCTCCAGCAGGCCGCGCTCGCGGGCGAGCAGCCTGCGGATCTCCCGGAGCCGCTGCACCGCGCTGGTCTGCTCCAGCAGGAGCTGGCGGTCGCCCAGGGGCAGCAGGCAGTCCCCGGCCAGCAGGTGCGCGAGGTCGGCGGTGGGGGTGTCGGCGGCGGGCTCGGACCAGTCACCGGTCCGCCACGCGGTGTCGCAGTACTCGCGGTGCGCCGCGCGGGCGGAACGCTCCAGCATCGCCACCAGCCGCGGGTCGGCCTCGTCGCCGGTGTCGTCGGGCAGGAACTCGACCTCGCCGCTGAGGTAGGAGTGCGAGCCCGTGTCGAGGTCGAGCAGCCGGAAGCGGCGGGCGCCGCGGGTGACGACGTCGTAGCGGCCGTCGGGGAGCCGGCGGGCGTCGATGAGCACCGCCGTGCAGCCGACGGCGTGCATCCCGGAGGCCCCGGAGCGGTCCGGCGAATGGCCCTCGCGCACCGCGACGACACCGAACTCGCGGTCGGGGACGGCACCGGTGAGGAGGTCGACGGTGAGCTGGCGGTAGCGGGGCTCGAAGATGTGGAGGGGAAGCGCCGCACCCGGCATCAGCACCGTCCCCAACGGGAACAGCGGAAGCATGGCGGACACCGGCTCACGGTAGTACGCCCTCGCGGGGCCCGCCGGGTCGCGCAGGTGGCCGGAGCACGGCGAACGCGTCGGTGACGCGCATCCCGCGGTCGGTGAACCGGAACACCGCGGCCGGGCGGCCGCCGGAACGGCCCGACGGGACGACCTCCCCGGTGGGCTCCAGCAGGCCGCGACGGG
The DNA here is from genome assembly GCF_024124365.1 of Pseudonocardia sp. McavD-2-B. NCBI lineage: Bacteria > Bacillati > Actinomycetota > Actinomycetes > Pseudonocardiales > Pseudonocardiaceae > Pseudonocardia > Pseudonocardia sp. McavD-2-B. The sequence goes on along the minus strand of NZ_JAMXSG010000239.1, from coordinate 3,043 downwards.
TGAGGACCCGCTGCAGGTTCGTCGCCGACACCTCGTGGCCCAGCGCGGCGACGTAGTGCTCGCGCAGCGCCGAGATCGTGAACTCCGCGGGGGCGAGCGCGAACCCGAGGTTGGTGTAGGACAGCTTGGCGCGCAGGCGGTCCCGCCCCGCCGCGACGATCGCGGCGTGGTCGAACGCGGTCGCGGGCAGGTCCTCGACGTCGTGCCACGCGGTGTCCCCGGGCAGCTCGGGGTCCGCGTCGGAGGGGACCAGGCCGAGGAACGCGGTGGCGATGCGGCGCTTCCCGGACACGCGGGCCGGGTCGGAGAAGACCGACAGCTGCTCGACGTGGGCGACCTCGCGGACGTCGACCTTCTCGGCGAGCTGGCGGCGCACGGAGGTCTCGACGTCCTCGTCGGGGCCCAGGGTGCCGCCCGGCAGTGCCCAGCGTCCGGCGTCCGGGTCCAGGGCCCGCTGCCAGAGCAGGGCGCCCGCCCGGCCCTCCCGGATCCTGAGCACGACGGCGAGGACCTCGTGCAGGGCGGGTGGCGGTGTCACGGGGCCAGCCTAGGGCGGACCGGCCGCGGCACCGGGACGTGACGGCGGGGTGTCCGTCAGGTGAGGTCCCGGTCACGACGGAGGTGCCGGTGGCGCGCGAGCGGTGCTACCATCCGACCAGTTTCCGCCCGCTAGGCGAAAACCCGACACGGCCCGGGAGGGCGCAATGACCGGAACGCTGACGGCACCCGGCGGCACGGGGACCGACCCCGGCTGGGCCGACGAGGTGCGTGCGCTGGCCCGCGAGCGGGACGCGGTCCTGCTGGCGCACAACTACCAGCTGCCCGAGATCCAGGACGTCGCCGACCACGTGGGGGACTCGCTCGCGCTGTCCCGGATCGCGGCCGAGTCCCACGCGTCGACGATCGTGTTCTGCGGCGTGCACTTCATGGCCGAGACCGCCAAGATCCTCAGCCCGGACAAGACCGTGCTGATCCCCGACGCGCGGGCCGGCTGCTCGCTGGCCGACTCGATCACCGCCGACCAGCTGCGGGAGTGGAAGGCCGAGCACCCGGGCGCCGTCGTCGTCTCCTACGTCAACACCACCGCCGCGGTGAAGGCCGAGACCGACATCTGCTGCACCTCCTCCAACGCCGTCGAGGTCGTCGACTCGATCCCGCGCGACCGCGAGGTGCTGTTCCTGCCCGACCAGTTCCTCGGCGCGCACGTCCGCCGCACGCTGGAGCGGGAGAACATGCACGTCTGGGCCGGGGAGTGCCACGTGCACGCCGGCATCAACGGCAAGCAGCTCACCGAGCGGGCCGCGGCCCACCCCGGCGCCGACCTGTTCGTGCACCCCGAGTGCGGCTGCGCGACCTCGGCGCTCTACCTGGCGGGCACCGGCGCGGTGCCCGCCGAGCAGGTCAGGATCCTCTCCACCGGCGGGATGGTCGACGCCGCCCGCGCCACCGGCGCGACGGAGGTGCTCGTCGCGACCGAGGTCGGGATGCTGCACCAGCTGCGCCTGGCCGCCCCGGAGATCGCGTTCCGCGCGGTGAACGAGAACGCGTCCTGCCCCTACATGAAGATGATCACCGCCGAGGCGCTGCTGCGGTCGGTCCGCGAGGGCACCGACGAGGTCCACGTCGCCCCCGACCTCGCCGCCCGCGGCCGTGCCGCCGTGCAGCGGATGATCGAGATCGGTCAGCCGGGAGGTGGGGAGTGACGGCGCGGGGGGTGAGCTGGGAGGCCGGCGCCGACCTGGTCGTCGTCGGGTCCGGGGTGGCCGGGCTGACCGCCGCGCTCGACGCGGCCGCGGCCGGGCTGCGCGTCGTGGTGGTCACCAAGGACGGCATCGGCGAGGGCTCGACCCGCTGGGCGCAGGGCGGGGTGGCCGTCGTGCTCGGCGACGTCGCCGGGGACTCGCTCGGGGCGCACGTCGCGGACACCCTGGCCGCGGGCGGCGGGCTCAACGACGCCGACGCGGTCGACGTGATCGTGCGCGGCGGGCCCGGCGCCGTGCGGCGGCTGCGCGAGCGCGGCGCCCTGTTCGACGCGCGCGGCGCCCGCCTGGACCGCACCCGCGAGGGCGGGCACTCGGCGTTCCGGGTGGTGCATGCGGGCGGCGACGCCACCGGCGCCGAGGTCGAGCGGGCGCTGGTCGCGGCGACCCGGGAGGCGGGCGTCACCGTGCTCGACGGGCACGTGGCCGACGACGCGCTGCGCGACGTGACCGGCCGGGTCGTCGGGCTCTCCGTCCTGGCCGGGGACGGCGGTGCGGAGACGGGCGTGCTGCGCGCCCCCGCGGTCCTGCTGGCCACCGGTGGGTACGGGCAGCTCTACTCCTCGACGACCAACCCGGCGACCTCCACCGGCGACGGCGTCGCGATCGCGCTGCGTGCCGGGGCGACGGCGGCCGACCTGGAGTTCGTGCAATTCCACCCGACCGTGCTCTGGACCGGCCCGGCGGTCGGGCGCCGCCCGCTGGTCACCGAGGCCGTCCGCGGCGAGGGCGCGGTCCTGCGCGACCGGGCCGGGCACGCGTTCATGGCCGGGGTGCACCCGCTGGCCGACCTCGCCCCGCGCGACGTCGTCGCGGCGGCGATCACCCGGCACACCGCCGAGACCGGCAGCGAGTGCGCCTGGCTCGACGCGACCGGTCTGGCGGGCTTCGCCACCCGGTTCCCGACCGTGTTCGCCTCCTGCCGGGAGGCGGGCATCGACCCGCGGACCGAGCCGATCCCGGTGAACCCGGCGGCGCACTACGCCTGCGGCGGCGTCGTCACCGACACCTGGGGCCGCACCGGCGTCCCGGGGCTGTACGCGGCGGGCGAGGTCGCCCGCACCGGGCTGCACGGGGCGAACCGGCTCGCGTCGAACTCGCTGCTGGAGGGGCTGGTCGTGGGGGAGCGGGTGGTCCGCGCGGTCTGCGAGGACCGTGCCGCGGCCGGGCCCGCGCTGCTCACCGCGCCGGTCGAGCCCGCCCCGGCGCTGCCGGTCGCGGACCGCGCGACCCTGCAGCGCGCCCTGTCGCGCCACGCCGCCATCGGACGGGACGCGACCGGG
>NZ_JAMXSG010000238.1:0-9474 GCF_024124365.1 Pseudonocardia sp. McavD-2-B | reverse complement strand
AGGCGCGCCGACAGGCCCGCGACCAGCGCGGCGGCCCGGTCCGGCACCCCGGCCGCGGCGCCGACCGCGGTCACCGCGTCGAGCACGTCGGCCAGCCGGTGCGGGTCCAGCGACAGCACCCGGGCCCGGGTCCCCAGCTCCTCCTGCACCTGCGCGACGGTCGAGCCGGGCAGCGCGCACACCGCGCACAGGTCCTGGGTGAGGATCAGCTCCGGGTCGGCGGCGCCGAGCCGGGCGCGGTGGACCTCGTAGAGCGGCAGCCCGGCCGCGGCCCGCTCGCGGACGACGGCGTCGATCTCCCCCGGCGACGCGGCGGGCGGCAGCGCGGAGCCGACGACCACCGGCACCCGGTCCCGGACGCCCACCGGGTCGTCGCACTCGAAGGTGACGCCGACCAGGTCGGCGGCCAGGCCGAGCCGCCCGGCGATCTCGGTCCCGGCAGGGAGCAACGACGCGATCCGCACACCGCGGAACGGTAGGCGGTGGCGTGGGCCGCGGCGAGGAGGAAGGATCGCGGCATGACCGTGCACGAGCGCGCCGGGACCCCGGCCCGCCCCGAGGACCTCGTCGACGTCGACGCGCTGCTGGCCGCGTACGCCGCGACCCACCCCGACCCGTCGGTCGACGTGCAACGGGTCGCGTTCGGCACGTCGGGGCACCGCGGGTCGGCGTTCACCGCGACCTTCAACGACGACCACATCGCCGCCACCAGCCAGGCGATCGTCGAGTACCGGGCCGCGCAGGGCACCGACGGCCCGCTGTTCCTCGGGCGCGACAGCCACGCGCTGTCCGAGCCGGCCTGGCGCACCGCGGCCGAGGTGTTCGCCGCCAACGGCGTCGACGTCGTCGTCGACTCCCGGGACGGGCTGACCCCGACCCCGGCGATCTCGCACGCGATCCTCGTGACCAACGCCGGGCGCGACGTCCGGCACCTCGCCGACGGCGTGGTCGTCACCCCGTCGCACAACCCGCCCGCCGACGGTGGCTTCAAGTACAACCCGCCGGACGGCGGCCCCGCCGGCACCGAGGCGACGTCCTGGATCGCCGACCGGGCCAACCAGCTGCTCGAGAGCGGGCTCACGGAGGTGCGCCGCGCCCGGTTCGACGCCGCCGCCGCGCACCGCTACGACTACCTCGGCACCTACGTCGACCAGCTCGACCAGGTGCTCGACATGGCCGCGGTCCGCGACGCCGGCGTCACCATCGGCGCGGACCCGCTCGGCGGGGCCTCGGTCGACTACTGGGGCGTGATCGCGCAGCGCTGGGGCCTGGACCTGACCGTGGTGAACCCCGACGTCGACCCGGCCTTCGGGTTCATGACCCTGGACTGGGACGGGAAGATCCGGATGGACTGCAGCTCGCCGTACGCGATGGCGTCGCTGCGCGCCCGGATGGAGGCCGACCCGGCCCCCTTCACCATCGCCACCGGCAACGACGCCGACGCCGACCGGCACGGCATCGTCACCGCCGACGGCGGCCTGATGAACCCGAACCACTACCTCGCCGTCGCGATCGGTTACCTGTTCGCCCACCGCCCCGGCTGGCCGGCGGCCGCCGGGATCGGCAAGACCGCGGTCAGCTCGTCGATGATCGACCGGGTCGCCGGTGACCTCGGCCGCAGGCTGGTCGAGGTGCCCGTCGGGTTCAAGTGGTTCGTTCCCGGCCTGCGCTCGGGGGAGATCGGCTTCGGCGGCGAGGAGAGCGCGGGCGCGTCGTTCCTGCGCCGCGACGGCTCGCCCTGGAGCACCGACAAGGACGGCCTGCTGCTCGCCCTGCTGGCCTCGGAGATCACCGCGGTCACCGGGTCGACCCCCAGCGAGCACTACGCCCGGCTCACCGAGCGGTTCGGCGCCCCCGCCTACGCCCGCACCGACGTCGCCTGTTCCCGGGAGGACAAGGCGGCGCTGTCGAAGCTGGACGCCGACGCCGTCACCGCCACCGAGCTCGCCGGGGACGCGATCACCGCGAAGCTCACCCGCGCCCCGGGCAACGACGCCGCGATCGGCGGGCTGAAGGTCGTCACCGACGCCGGGTGGTTCGCCGCCCGCCCGTCGGGCACCGAGGACGTGTACAAGGTCTACGCCGAGAGCTTCCGAGGGCCGGAGCACCTGACGCGCGTCCAGGACGAGGCGCGCGGCGTGGTCGCGGCGGCCCTGGAAGGATCGGGGGCGTGAGCAGCACGCACGCACTCGGGTTCGGTATCGACATCGGCGGCTCCGGCATCAAGGGCGCCCCGGTGGACCTGCACAAGGGCCGGCTGGCCGCGGACCGGGTGCGGATCCCGACGCCGCAGCCGTCCACCCCGGAGGCGGTCGCCGAGACCGTCACGCAGATCCTCGACGAGTTCGACTGGCGGGACTCCTTCGGCTGCACGTTCCCGGCCGTCGTCCAGCACGGCGTGACCCGCACCGCGGCCAACGTGGACCGGGCCTGGATCGACTGCGACGCCGCCGCGGTCCTGCGCCGGGTCACCGGCCGGGACGCGCTGCTGGTCAACGACGCCGACGCCGCCGGCGTCGCCGAGGCCGAGTTCGGCGCGGCCGCCGACCACCATCACGGGCTCGTGCTCGTCGTGACCCTCGGGACCGGCATCGGGTCGGCGCTGGTCAACCACGGGAAGCTGGTGCCCAACACCGAGTTCGGGCACCTAGAGATCGACGGGTTCGACGCCGAGTCACGCGCCGCGGACTCCGCCCGCGAGCGCGAGGACCTGGACTGGGAGGAGTGGGGCGGGCGGCTGCAGCGCTACTTCACCCACGTCGAGAACCTGCTGTGGCCGGACCTGATCGTGGTCGGCGGCGGGGTGAGCAAGAAGTTCGAGAAGTGGTCGCCCTACGTGCGGACCCGCACCGAGCTCGTCCCGGCCGGGCTGCTCAACGAGGCCGGGATCATCGGGGCAGCGCTGCTGGCGCACGGCTGACCGGGTCCCCCGGCGCCGGCGCGGCGGCCGCTCCGGTTCCCGCGCCTTCTCCTGTGACACGCGTCCTCCGTCCGGGTTTGCGTCATGCAATAGTTTGCGGTGCTCACGAATGTACGAGCACACTGCAGTGACTGCACGACTGCACTCCCCGCACGTTTCGAGGGTGCGAGCCGCGCCGGGACCGGCGGGAGAGGTGGGACGGGCATGATCGGCGAGATGCTGACCGACCAGGAGGCGCACTGCCACGGGCTGCGGGAGCGTAAGAAGGTGCGGACCCGCCAGGCGCTGCGCGCAGCGGCCCTGGAACGCGCGCGCACCCAGGGCCCGGACGCGTTCACCGTCGAGGAGATCTGCGCCGACGTCGACCTCGCGCCGCGCACGTTCTTCAACCACTTCCCGTCGAAGGACGCGGTGCTCTTCGACTGGGACACCGCCTCCCTCGACGAGCTCGCCGCCGAGGTCCGCGCCCGGACCGAGGTCTCCCCGCTCGGGGCGGCGACGGCGGTGCTCGCCGAGGTCACCGTGGCACTGACGACCAGCCCGACCTGGCACGGGCAGATGGAGCTGCTGCGCGCCCACCCCGAGCTGCACCCGCGGATCGCCCACGTCGGGCGGACCGTGGAGCAGACCGTCGCGCAGGCGCTCGCCGAGCGCGACGGCGCCGACACCCCCGCGAGGAACCACCGGCTCGCCGCGGCCGGTGCGATGGCGGTGATGCAGGTCGCCGTCGCCGGCTGGCTGGCCGACCCGGCGGGCCCGCCGGCCCGCCGGGTCTACGGCGACGTGCTGGCGGCCGCCCGGGAGGCTTTCGCGGCCCTGCCGGACTGAGCGCGCTCGGACTCAGGTGAGCGGCGGACCGTAGGTCAGCCGGACCACGCCGTTCTCGTAGGCCTCGGACTCGCGCAGCCGCAGCGGCACCCGCGCGCCCTCGGCGAACAGCCGCAGCCCGGCCCCGAGCGACACCGGGTAGACGAACAGGTTGAGCGTGTCGACCAGGCCGTCGGCGAGCAGCGCACGGACCAGGGTGACGCTCCCGGAGACGTAGATGCCGCCGTCGGTCGCGTCCTTGAGCTGCCGGATCCGCGCCGGGTCGTACGGGCCGAGCACCCGGGAGTTCTCCCACTCCAACGGGTCGGCCAGGGTGGAGGTGACGACGTGCTTGGGCGCGCCGTTGAAGAACGCGCCGCCGGACTCGACGTCGTGCCCGCGGGCCGACCATGCCGGGTGGAACATCTCGTAGGTGTTCCGGCCGAGCAGGATCGCCGCGTCGGTCAGCCGGCCGATCGCCTCCCCCATCGCGTCGGTGAAGCCGTACTCCGCCGTCCAGGACGGGTCGGAGACGACCCCGTCGAGGCTGATGAACTCGTGCACGTCGATCGTGCCCACTGTGGTCTCCCGGGGTCGAGGCGAGGGGTCATCGGCTACGACCGCAGACGTGTGGGGAACTCATCGGTTCCCCCTGCCGGTCACGCGAGGTCGGCGACGGTCGCCGCGGCGCCGCGGGACCACAGCGACTCCAGCGCCGACCGGAACGCTCCGGCGAACCGCTCGTCGGAGCCGAGGTCGCCGAACACCCCGCGGTGGGACAGGAACGACCCCGGGGTGTCCCGCTCGGCCCGCGCGAGCGCGGTCATCTCCTCCGCCAGGCGGTCCTGCTGGGGGATCTCCCGCCCCTGCTCGTCGGCGCCCTCGGCGTAGCGGCACCATCCGGCGACGACGGCCGCGGCCCGCTCGACCGGCCCGCCCGCGGCGAGCTGCTCGCGCACCACCGGCAGGAGGAAGATCGAGATCCGGTCGGAGCTGCCGTAGTTGATCCGCATCAGGGTGTCGGCGACGCCCGGGTTCGCGAAGCGTTCCAGCAGGGTGTCCTTGTACGCGTCGAGGTCGATGCCGGGCACCGGGCGCAGCGTCGGTGTGGCCTCGTCGTCCATGTAGCCGCGCAGGAACGCCGCGAACGTCGGGTCCTGGGCGACCTCGTGCACGTAGCGGTGCCCGGCGAGGTAGCCGAGGTAGCCCAGCGCCTGGTGGGTGGCGTTGAGCAGGCGCAGCTTCATGAACTCGTAGGGGACGACGTCGTCGACGACCTGGACCCCGACCCGCTCGAACTCCGGGCGGCCCGCGGCGAAGTGGTCCTCGAGCACCCACTGGGTGAACGGCTCGCACACGACCGGCCAGCCGTCGCGCAGCCCGAAGCGCCCGGCGAGGGCCTCGCGGTCGGTGTCGGCGGTGGCCGGGGTGATCCGGTCGACCATCGAGTTCGGGAAGGTGACCGACTCCGCGACCCAGGCGCCCAGCTCGGCGTCACGGAGCTGGGCGACGCCGGTGAACACTCGGCGGGCGACGTCGCCGTTGCCCTGCATGTTGTCGCAGCTCATGACCGTGAGCGGGCCGGTGCCGCGCTCCCGGCGGCGCGCCAGCGCCTCGACGACCAGCCCGAACGCCCCGGTCGGGGCGGAGCCGGCGGCCATCGCGTCGAGGTCGGCGCGGATGCCGGGGAAGTCCGGGTCGAACTCGCCGGTCTTCTGGTCGATCGCGTAGCCGCCCTCGGTGATCGTCAGCGAGACGATCCGGGTGTCGGGGTGCGCGATCCGCTCGATGACGGCCTCGGGGTCGTCGGGGGCGTAGAGGTAGTCGACGAGCGACCCGACGACCCGGGGCGTCAGCGTCCCGTCGGCCTCCTTGAGCACGAGTGTGTACAGCCCGTCCTGGGCGGCGAGCACGTCGCGCATCCGGTCGTCGGCGGCGAGCACACCGACCCCGCAGATCCCCCACCCCGGTGCCCCGCCCGAGGCGAGCAGCGCGTCGACGTACATCGCGAGGTGCGCGCGGTGGAAACCGCCGACGCCGATGTGGACGATCCCGCGGCCGACGGTGGCCCGGTCGTAGCCGGGGACCTCCACGCCCTCGATCCCGTCGGTCCAGATCCCGGTCTCGTCCAGCGAACGCATGGTCCCCCTCGCCACGTCCCCGGCGCCCCTCCGCGCCGTCGGATGAGAGGCCGACCCTACCGCCCACACCGTCCGACGCAAGCGCTTCCGAGAGCAGCCCCCGCGAACTGGTCGACGCACCGGAAACCTCCGGGAAACACCTCGTGTGCTCGAACGATCCGATTCGATGCTTGCGCTCATCGCAAGTCGCAGCCTACGGTCGCCCGGTGACCGACCCCTGTACCCCCCGGACCGCCGAGGACGCGGTGGCCGGGCGGGTGCGCGCCCTGCTGCAGCGGGACGGCTGGACCCAGCGCCGGTTCGCCGCCGCGGTCGGGCTGGAGGAGACCAAGCTGTCCAAGTCGCTCGCCGGGCGCCGCCGTTTCGCCGCCGACGAACTCGTCCGCATCGCCGACGTCACCGGCGAGACCGTGGCCCGGCTGCTGCACGGCCGCGACGGCGCCCGCGCCCGGACCGCGGTCCCCACCGGGGCCGCCGCCGCGGCCGCCGAGCCCGACCCGGGCCGCGAGCCCGGCGGGACCCACGGCACCCGCGGCCGGATCCTCGACGCGGCCTGGGAACTGATCGCCGACCACGGATACCACCGGGTCCGCACCGCCGACGTCGCGCGGGCGGCGGGCACCAGCCCGGCGGCGATCCACTACCACTTCCCCACCCGCTCGGAGCTGCTCGACTCCGCGCTGCGGCACAACGTGCGCCTCGCCTTCGACCGCCAGGTCGCCGAGCTCGACACGATCGCCGACCCGCACGACCGGCTGCTGCGGCTGATCGACCTCCAGCTCCCCGACGGCGCGCTGCTGGAGCGCGAGTGGTCGATCTGGATCCAGGTGTGGGCGGAGTCGGCGATCGACCCGGCCCGGCGCGATCTGTACTGGGACGCCTACGACCGCTGGTTCCGCACCGTCGCCATGACCCTCACCGAGGGCGCCGCCGCCGGGGTCTTCGTCCCCGACGCCGGTGACGCCGCCCGGCAGCTCACCGCGCTGGTCGACGGCCTGGGCATCCAGGTCATGGCGCGTACCCCCGGCACCTCCGCCGCGCAGATGCGCGCGGACCTCGCCGCCTTCATCGATCGGGCCGTGCTCGCGGCACCGGCACGCACGGAGCGAACGGAGAACGGATGAACCGTGACGTCATCATCACCTGCGCGGTGACCGGGGCCGGGGACACGGTGGGCCGCAGCCCGCACGTGCCCGTCACCCCGGCCCAGATCGCCTCGGACGCGATCGCCGCGGCCCGGGCCGGCGCCGCCGTGGTGCACATCCACGTGCGGGACCCGGAGACCGGCAGCCCGTCGCGGGCGGTGGAGCTCTACCGCGAGACCGTGACCCTGATCCGGGACTCGGGCGTCGACGTCGTGCTGAACCTGACCGCGGGTATGGGCGGTGACCTGGTGATCGACGCCGAGGACCCGCTGAAGCCGATCGACGGCACCGACCTGGTCAACGCCCTGGAGCGGCTCCCGCACGTCGAGGAGCTGCTGCCCGACATCTGCACGCTGGACTGCGGCTCGCTCAACTTCGGCGAGGGCAACCAGCTCTACATCTCCACCCCGGACATGCTGCGCACCGGCGCCAGGCGGGTCCAGGAGCTCGGTGTGAAGCCGGAGCTGGAGATCTTCGACACCGGCCAGCTGTGGTTCGCCACCGTGCTGGTCGAGGAGGGCCTGATCGACGCCCCGGCGCTGTTCCAGCTGTGCATGGGCATCCCCTACGGCGCTCCGGCCGACCCGGGCGTGCTGGCCGCGGAGGTGAACCTGCTCCCCGAGGGCGCCAACTTCGCCTCGTTCGCGATCGGGCGCGACCAGCTGCCGTGGGTGGCGCAGTCGGTGCTGGCCGGCGGGCACGCCCGCGTCGGGCTGGAGGACAACCTCTACCTCTCGCGCGGGGTGAAGGCGACCAACGAGCAGCTGACCGAGCGGGCGGTGGAGATCGTGCAGAACCTCGGTGCCTCGGTGGCGACGCCGGACCGCGCCCGGGAGATCCTCGGCCTGAAGGAGCGCACCGGTGCCTGAGCCGCGTCCCGTCACGGAGATCCGGACCGTCGCCTGCATCGGCGCCGGGGTGATCGGCGCCGGCTGGGCGGCGTACTTCCTGGCCCGCGGGCTGCGGGTCCGGGCCTGGGACCCCGCCCCGGACGCCGGGGAGAAGCTGCGCCGGGTGGTCGACGCCGCCTGGCCCGCGCTCACCGAACTGGGCCTGGCCGAGGGCGCCGACCGGGACGCGTTGTCGGTGCACCCGACCGCGGCCGAGGCCGTCGCGGGAGCGGACTTCGTGCAGGAGAGCGCCCCGGAGGACCTGGAGCTCAAGCGCGCCCTGCTGGCCGAGCTGGCCGACGCCGCCGTGGCGGCCGGGCCGGACGTGGTGGTGGCGTCGTCGACCTCGGGGTTCCCGATGACCGACATGGCGACCACCGCGGCCGAGCCGGGCCGGCTCGTCGTCGGGCACCCGTTCAACCCGCCGTACCTGATCCCGCTGGTCGAGGTCGTCGGCGGCGAGAAGACCGAGGCCTGGGCGGCGTCGCGGGCCGCGGACTTCTACCGGCACATCGGCAAGTCGGTGATCGAGATGGAGCGGGAGCTGCCCGGCTTCATCGCGAACCGGCTGCAGGAGGCGATCTGGCGCGAGGCGCTGCACATGGTCGCCGCCGGCGAGGCCACCCCCGAGGAGATCGACCGCTCGATCACCGACGGCCCGGGGCTGCGCTGGCCGGTGCACGGACCCTGCCTGACCTTCCACCTGGCCGGCGGCCAGGGCGGGATGGCGCACATGCTGGACCACTTCGGACCGTCGCTGAAGGCGCCGTGGACGCGCCTGGAGGCCCCGGAGCTGACTCCGCAGCTGCGCGACGACATGGTCGCCGGCGCCGAGGTCTCCGCCGGTGGGCGGCCGATGGCAGAGCTTGTCGCCGAGCGCGACCGGGCCGTGATCGCGGTCCGCCGGGCGGTCGCCGCGGCCCGGGGGACCGCCCGGTGAGCGCGCCGCCGGTGCACCACGACGTCGTCCGTCCCGAGTGGATCGACTACAACGGCCACCTGTCCGAGCCGTACTACGTGCTCGTGTTCGGCGACGCCACGACCGCGCTGATGGACCGGACCAGGATGGACGCCGGGTACCGCGCGGCCACCGGCCGCTCGCTGTACACCGTCGAGGCGCACGTCCGGTACCTGCGCGAGATCGGCCCGGACGCGGCGCTGGAGGTGCGGACCCGGGTCCTCGGCCGGGACGCGAAGCGGCTGCGCCTGTGGCACGAGCTGTACGTCGACGGCCGCCTGCGGGCGACCGAGGAGCTGATGTGCCTGCACGTCGGCCCGGACGGTGCCGAGCCGTTCCCCGACGACGTCGCCGCGGCCCTCGACGCCCTCCACGTGCCCGGCGAGCCCGAGCACGCGGGCCGGTCCATCGCCGCCGTCGGCCGGGGGGAGGTGCGGCGCCCCTCGACGTGATGTGCCCGAGACCGCGGCCCCGGCGCGACCGGGGCCCTCTGCGAGGAGACACGTTCATGATCAGCCCGACACCGGCGCGCGGCGGGTTCTCCCGCCGCCGCCTGCTGGGTGGAGCGGCCGGCCTCGCCGCGGCGGCCGTCCTGGCCGGCTGCGGCGGGCCG
>NZ_JAMXSG010000237.1:0-9535 GCF_024124365.1 Pseudonocardia sp. McavD-2-B | reverse complement strand
GCCCGGGGTCGTGGGTCCGGCCGCGGGGCCGGCCGGCACGTCGGCGGGCGCGTCGGCAGGCTTCGCCGCATCGGCAGGCTTCGCGGCGTCCGCAGGCTTCGCGGCGTCCGCAGGCTTCGCGGCGTCCGCAGGCTTCGCTGGGTCAGCAGGCTTCGCTGCGTCGGCGGACTCCGGCGCGGACGGCGAGACCGGGCCCGCGGAACCGGACGACCCGGTCGCGGCCGGGCGGGCCGGTCCGGCGTCACCGGAGCCCTCGGCCCCGCGGACGGCGTCCGTCCCCGTCTCCGCGGATCGGGCAGCCGTCGCGGCACCGGAGCCCCCGGCGGCCTCCGACGACGACCGCAGAGCGGAGTCGGTCGGGAACGCCGCGGCGCCCGACGGGGTGGTCGCCGGCCCGGCGAGCACGCTCGGTGCCTCCGGGGCCGCGGCCTGCGCGACGGCGCCGGGCACCGTGGGTGCCGCGGCCGCGGACACGGCCGCACCGTCGGTGAGAGCCAGGACCCCTCCGGTGAACATGACAGCACTCACCGTCACCACCGCCGCCGCGCTCATCACCGTACGTCGTGCCAGTCCGCGCCTCATGGCTTCGTTCCCGTCCCCATCCGTGTCCGGCTTGTCCGATATCCACGACGCTAGAAGCACCCTGTGCACACCAGCCACACCCGCCACCCGTCGGTGGGGTGAGGTCACCCCGGAGGAGGTCACCCGAACCGGCGGCCCGCCATAACGGGTGGGATCCGGGTGACGATCGGGACCAGCGGGACGGAGCGACCGGCCCTCGTGTCACCCCGGCGGGCGGCGCCCCAGGTCAGGACCGGGACGGGAGGGTCTCCGGCGCCCGCCACCAGACGAGCGCCGCGACCAGTGACAGCACCCCGGTCACGGCGAACGCCGGCCCGTACCCCCAGACCTCGGCGAGCGCACCGGCCACGAGCGGCCCGGCGATGGCACCGAGATCGGCCGCCATCTGGAAGCCCGCCAGCACCGAGCCGCCGCGGGCGCGCTCCCCGATGACGTCGGCGACGGCCGCGTTGAGCGGCGGGTTCACCAGTCCGCTGCCGAGCCCCGCGACGAGCGAGAGCGCCAGGAACGCCCAGGGGTCGAGCACCCAGCCGAGGACGGCCGTCGACGCACCCGACACCGCGAGGCCGGCGATCAGCGGGGGCCTGCGACCGGAGCGGTCGGCGAGACGTCCGGCCAGCAGCAGGGTCGCCGCGTTCCCGGCCGCGAACACCGACAACGCGATGCCGCCGAACGCGTCCTCGCGCCCCAGCGCCTCGACCACCACCAGCGGGACCAGCGCGATGCGGACGCCGAACACCGCCCAGCCGTTCGCGAAGTTCCCCACCAGCGACGCCCGGTAGGCACGGTGGCGCACGGCGTCGCGGAACCGGGTGCGCGGCGGGGGCGCCTCGTCGACCGGGCCCTCCGGCCGGCGCAGCAGCGGCCCGCCCACGACGATCACCAGCACCAGCAGCGCCGCGTAGATCAGGAACGGGGCGCGTACGTCGATCGCGGCGAGGGTGCCGCCGAGCAGCGGCCCGGCGATGTTGCCGAGCAGGAACCCGGTCGCCCACAGGCTCGTCGCGCGGCCCCGCAGGTGCGGCGGGGACAGCCGCACGAGCAGCGACACCGCCGAGATCGTGAACATCGTCGATCCGACGCCCGCGACCAGGCGCAGCGCGATCAGCTGCCAGTACGCCGTCGCGAAGGCCAGACCGGCCGTCGTCACGGCGACGACGGCGAGCCCGGCGACGAACACCCGCAGCTCGCCGAACCGGCCGACGACCGTGCCGGACAGCGGGGCGAACACCAGCCGGGAGAAGGCGAACACGCTGATCACGGCGGCGGCCGCGGTCACCCCGACGTCGAACGAGCGCGCGAACGCCGGCAGCACCGGCGCGACCAGCCCGAACCCGATGGCGATCGCGAACGCCGACCCGACCAGCACGCCGATCTCGCGGGGCAGCGCCGTCGCACCCCGCACCGTGGGGGGCGCGGGCACCGGTGCGCCGGGTACGGCGGGGTCGCGGCCGTCGTGCTCGACCACGTGGCCCTCCGCTCCGCTGTCCCGGCCGACGACCGTACGCCCGCCGGTCCGCGGCGGCCGACGCCGGTGCGGGCACACGACGGTGCCGGGGACGGCGCCGTGGACACTGTCGTCGTGGACGACGATCCGATCGCCCGGCTGGAGCGGCTCGCCGGGCCGGAGGGGACGGCGCTGCTGGAGCGGCTCGCCGTCGCCGACCGGGACGGTGACGCCGCGCTCCGGCTGGGGACCGCGCTGCGCCGTGAGCACGACGCCGGGCTGGTCGCCGACGCGATGGCCCAGGCCGGGCTGCGGGACCGGGCCGCCCGCAAGTTCGCACGGGCCGCGCGGATGTGGTTCACGCGCGACGGGCTGGAGCAGGCGTCGTCGGAGGTGATCGCGCGACACCGGGCCGCCCGATTCGCCGGGCGCGCGGTCGTCGACCTGTGCTGCGGGATCGGCGGCGACCTGGTCTCGCTGGTCGCGGCGGGCCACGAGGTCACCGGCGTCGACCTGGATCCGGTGCACCTGTGGATGGCCGACCGCAACGCGGCCGTGCACGGCGGCTCGGCCCGGACGGTGCGGCGCGACGTGCGTGACGCCGACCTGTCCGGCACCGACGGCGTGTTCGTCGACCCGGCCCGGCGCACCGGCGGTGGCCGGATGCGGACCGGCGAGTCCGAGCCGCCGTTGGGCTGGTGCCTGGAGCTGGAGCGGCGGGCCGGCGCGGTCGGGATCAAGGCGGCACCGGGGATCGACCACGACACCGTCCCGCCGGACTGGGAGATCGAGTTCCTCGCGCTCGGACGCGAGCTGAAGGAGGCCTGCGCCTGGTCCCCCGCGCTGGCCCGCGCCCGCACGCGCGCCACCGTCGTCGACGACGACGGCGTGCACGAACTGCAGGGCGAGCCGGACCCGCCGGACGGGGACACCGGGATCGCGGTCGGCGAACCGGGCGTCTGGCTGCTCGACCCGAACCCGGCCGTCACCCGGGCCGGGCTGGTCTCCGCGCTGGCCCGGGCCACCGGCACCGCCCGGATCGACCCGCGGATCGCCTTTCTCACCGGCGACGACGAGCCCCCGGCCACGCCGTTCGCGCGGCCGCTGCGGGTGCTCGACTCCCGTCCGTGGGACCAGAAGCGGCTGCCCCGGCTGCTGCGCGAGCTCGACGTCGGCGCGGTCGACGTGCGGCGCCGCGGCCTGGCCGGTGACGTCGAGGCGATCGCCCGGAAGTTGCGCGGCCGCGGGTCGCGGCACGCCACCGTGGTGATGACCCGGGTCGACGACCGGCCGTGGGGCCTGGTCTGCGTGGACCCCCGCCGGGGCAGCTCCTAACCGCGGCCGGGGAAGTGGATGAACTCCAGCGCGATGCCGTCCGGGTCGCGGAACTCCAGCGTCGCGTAGCCGGTCGGGTCGGTCCGGTCGACGACGCCGCCGTGCGGCACGGTGAGGCTGTCCAGCCAGGCGGCCCAGGCGTCGAGGGTCGCGCGGTCGGCGACGCCGAACGCCAGGTGGTCGAGCGCGCCGCGGGGGCCGCCGCCGTCGCCGTCGGCCGGGGCGTGCAGCTCGATCATCACTCCGGTCACGACGTCGAGGAGCAGTGCCGCCTTCTCCGACGAGCCGTCGGCGGCGTCGTGGTGCGGGAAGGTCATCGGCAGCCGTTGCAGCCCGAGGACGCGCTGGTACCAGAGCGCACTGGACTCCACGTCGGTCACGGCCGCCGCCACGTGGTGGAAGCCGGTGACCGCCGGTCGTTCGATGGCCGAGCCCATGGGCGTCCTTCTCGTCGCCGGCCACCCGCGGGGCGGCCGGTCCTCCCTCTCGTCGCGGAGCAGTACACCACCGGCGGACCTCCCGGGGGCGGACGACGTCCGCCGGAGTGATCGACCGTGCGCGCACCGGTACGTCCGGCGCGGTCGGCGCACCGCGTTGCCCGGCCCGGCCGCGCGTGCCACCGTCGTGCCCGTGACGACGATCGCCGAGGTGCCGGAGTCGATGCGGTGCAGCGTGCTGCGTGCCGCCGGTGAGCTGGAGGTGCAGCAGCGACCGGTCCCCCGGCCCGGCCCCCGGGAGGTGCTGGTGCGGGTGGCGGCGGTCGGCACCTGCGGCTCCGACGTGCACTACTTCCGGCACGGCCGGATCGGCGACTTCGTGCTGCGCGAGCCGATGGTGCTCGGGCACGAGCCGTCCGGGCGGATCGTGGGCGTCGGGGAGGGCGTCGACGCGGGGCGGATCGGCGAGCGCGTCTCGCTGGAGCCGGGCGTGCCCTGCCGTCGCTGCCGGTACTGCCACACCGGCGCCTACAACCTGTGCCCGGACATGGTGTTCTTCGCGACCCCGCCGGTCGACGGCGCGTTCGCCGAGTACGTGACGATCGCCGACGACTTCGCCCACCCCGTCCCCGAGCACGTCTCCGACGACGCCGCCGCTCTGCTGGAACCGCTGTCGGTCGCGCTGTGGGCGAACCACAGGGCGGACACCGGGGTCGGGTCGCGGGTGCTCGTCGCCGGGGCGGGGCCGATCGGGCTGCTCGTCGCGCAGGTGGCGGCGGCGCAGGGCGCCGCCGAGGTCGTCGTCAGCGACCCGGATCCGGCGCGCGCCGCGCTGGCCCGCGACTTCGGCGCGACCGACGTCGTCGCGCCGGGCGCCGACGTGTCCGGTGTGGACGCCTTCGTCGACTGCTCCGGGGTGCCGGCCGCGGTGCTGGGCGGGCTGCCCGCGGTCCGGCCGGGAGGCGCCGCGGTGCTGGTCGGGATGGGTGCCGACGAGATGACGCTGCCGGTGTCGATGCTGCAGTCGCGCGAGATCACCCTGACCGGCACCTTCCGGTACGCCAACACCTGGCCGACGGCGGTGCGCATGGCCGCGTCGGGCGCGGTGGACCTGGGCCGGCTGGTGACCGGGCACGTCGACCTCGACCACGTCGGCGACGCCCTGTCCCCCGACGCGTCGCAGGTCAAGGTGGTCGTCCGGCCGTGAGGGCGGTCGCGGACCGGGGCTGGACCGACACGGTCGCCCGGCTCGTGCACGCCGCCCCCGCCGGGCCCGCCGGGAACCGGCTGGTCACCGTGGACGGGTTCTCCGGGGCCGGGAAGTCCACGCGGGCCCGCGAGCTCGCCGACCGGCTCGGGGCCCCGCTGCTCGAGATCGAGGACCTGTGCCCCGGCTGGGACGGGCTGCCCCGGGTCCCGGCGCTGGCCCGGCGCGGGATCGGTGACCCGCTGGCGGCCGGTACGACGCTGCGCTGGACGTCGTGGGACTGGGTGCGCGACCGGCCGGGACCGGAACGCACGCTGGAGCCGGCGGCCGTCGTCGTGCTGGAGGGGTGCGGGAGCGGCGCGGCCGAGCTGGCGCCGGTGACCTCGCTGGCGATCTGGGTGGAGGCGTCGGCGGACGAGCGGGAGCGGCGGCTGCGCGGGCGGGCGGACTGGCCGGGCTACGCCCCGTACCGCGACGGCTGGCGGCGCGCCGAACAGGAGCTGGCCCGTTCCGGTGGCGCACCGGAACGGGCCGATCTCGTGCTGGACGGCTGAGGGCCCGGCACCACCCCCCACGAGGGTGCCGGGCCCCGCCGAGTCCTCCGTCAGGGAGTCGCGCGGCGCAGCACCAGGTACCCGGCCCCCGCCGCGACCGCGGCGAGGATCAGCGGATAGCCGGCGAGCAGCGCCCACGTCGGCGTCTCGACGAAGAACCGGCCGAACGCCCCCCAGGCGTTCTGCCAGGTCAGGAGCACGATCCCGGCGGCGACCACCAGCACGGGCACCAGGGCCGCGCCCCAGACCCCGAGCTGTCCCCAGCGCCGGAATACCGCACCGAGCAGCACGAACACCAGTCCGATCGTCAGCAGCGGCACCCAGTACACGAGCACCTGGGTGACCGGGTTCGACTGCCCCATGAAGCCCATCTCGAAGAACTGGACCCGCAGACCCCAGCCGTCGGTGGCCCGTTCGACGGCCAGCAGCACGCTGAGCCCGACCGCGCTGACCAGGGTCTCCGCCGCCACCAGCAGGACGGTGCCGAGGTAGAAGTGCCGTCGCGTGATGCCCAGGCTCAGCGCGAACGGCATCACCTGGGTCATGAGCGCGAGATAGGTGCTGGCCAGGATGAAGAAGAACGAGGTCAGGGCACCCGTGTAGCCGGTCGGCTCGTCGCCGCCGTTGCTGCGCACCACCCACCAGACGGTCTGGTGCAGCACGAAGACGACGGCCAGGATCAGCCAGGCCACCCCGAACCGGCGGCCCCAGTTGACCGTGCCCATCCGGATCGCGGCGCGCACCCGGGCGGGCGCGGCGTCGACCGGGCTGCGATCGGCGGTGACGGCGGTCATGACAGGACCTCCTCGGCGACGCCGACGCCCGGCGCCGCGTTCATCTGGGTCGTACGGACGACGAGCTGCTGCAGCGAGACGGGCTCGAACTGCAGGTTCGGCTCGGAGGCGCGGGTCGGCGCGACCCCGGAGAGGGTGACGCGGAGGAAGCCGCCGAGGCGCTCCCGGTGCAGCTCGGTGTGGCCGCGGGCGAACCGCTCGACCGACTCGGCGGGCCCGGAGACGGTGACGGCCCGGCCGCGCAGCGCCTCGGCCTCCTCGTCGATGAGCACGCGGCCCCGGTCGATCAGGACGACGTGCTCGATGAGGTCGGAGACCTCGTCGATCAGGTGCGTCGAGAGCACGACGGTGCGCGGGTGTTCGGCGAAGTCGGCGAGCAGGTGGTCGTAGAACATCTGCCGGGCGACGGCATCGAGGCCCAGGTAGGGCTCGTCGAAGAAGGTCAGCGGGGCCCGCGAGGCCAGTCCGATGATCACCCCGACCGCGGACTGCTGGCCGCGCGAGAGCTTCTTGCAGAGCCGGGTGAGCGGGAGCCCGAACTCCCCGACGAGCCGGTCGGCGAAGGCCTGGTCCCACTGCGGGTACACGCTCGCGGCGGCACGGAGCGCGTGGTGGACCCGGTACTCGTCCGGGTACTTCAGCGACTCGCGGATGAAGCAGGTGCGGGCGAGCACCCGGGCGTTCTCGTAGGGCTGCTCGCCGAAGATCTCGGCGCGCCCGGAGGTCGCGAAGTTCTGCGCGGTGAGGATCTGCATCGCGGTGGTCTTGCCTGCGCCGTTGCGGCCGAGCAGCCCGTGGATGCGGTTCTCCTCCAGCGTGAACGTCACGTCGTCGAGCGCGGTCACGTCGCCGTAGCGCTTCGTGACGCCGTGCATGGCGATCACGTCGGTGCTCATCGGTCGTCCCCCCAGACGTCGATCATCTTCTTGAGCTGCTCGGGGTCGATGCCGAGCTTGCGGGCCTCGGTGACCAGCGGAGCGATGTACTGCCGGGCGAAGTCCTCGCGGCGGCTCTCCAGCAGCCGGGACCGTGCCCCCTCGGCGACGAACATGCCGATCCCCCGTCTCTTGTAGAGCACGCCCTGCGTGACCAGCTGGTTGAGACCCTTCGCCGCGGTGGCCGGGTTGATCCGGTGGAAGGCGGCGAGCTCGTTGCTGGACGGCACCTGGGTCTCCTCCGGATAGGTCCCGTCCACCACGGCGGACGCGATGTCCTCCGCGATCTGCGCGAACAGCGGGCGTCCGTCGTCGATCACGGCGACCTCCCGGTGCCGTAGTGCAGTGGTTCATTAGTCATGTAATGAACCATAGCGGCGGGGGGTCGATCCGTCCAGCGGGCTACTATTTCCGTTCAGAGTTATATAAACTCGGAGTTGTGGAAGCGTTCGACGTGCTGGGCGACCCCGTCCGGCGGCGCATCCTGGAACTCCTTGCCGGGGGCGAGCGGACGGCAGGGCGGGTGACCGAGGTCGTCCGCGCCGAGTTCGGGATATCGCAGCCGGCCGTCTCCCGACACCTGCGCGTGCTGCGGGACAACGGGTTCGCCACCGTCCGGGCGGAGGGGACCCGGAGGCTCTACGCGGTCGACCCGTCCGGGCCCGCCGCGGCCGAGCAGTGGCTGGCCGGGCTGCGCGGCTTCTGGACGCAGCGGCTCGACGCGCTCGACACCGAACTGGCCCGTGGATCGAGGAGGAACCCGTGACCGATACCGGAAGCCGTGCCGGGGAGGTGGTCCGCGGCCCCGACGGGCGTGCCGTGCTGCGGTTCCGCCGCGTCCACGACGAACCCGTCGCCGACGTCTGGTCGGCGGTCACCGACCCGGACCGCTGCGCGCGGTGGTTCGGGCGGTGGAGCGGCGACGGGCGGCCCGGCGGCACCGTCGAGCTCGTCCTGACCAGCGACGAGGACGGCGGCGGCGCCCCGTCCACCGTGCTCGTCCGGGAATGCGAGCCCCCGCACCGGCTGGTCGTCGACATCCGGGAGGGTGACGGCGAGCCGTGGGAGCTGTCGGTGACGCTCACCCCGGACGGCGGGGGCGCCGTGCTCGTGTTCGAGCAGGTGCTGCCCGACGGGTTCT
This sequence comes from Pseudonocardia sp. McavD-2-B, assembly GCF_024124365.1. NCBI lineage: Bacteria > Bacillati > Actinomycetota > Actinomycetes > Pseudonocardiales > Pseudonocardiaceae > Pseudonocardia > Pseudonocardia sp. McavD-2-B. The sequence continues at coordinate 1,103 of NZ_JAMXSG010000237.1, read as the reverse complement.
CCCCGGCCGACGCCGGCCCGGGCTGGCACTGGTACCTCGACCGGCTCGCCGCAGTCCTGGCCGGGGCACCGATGCCGGACTGGGAGGCGACCCTCGCGGCGACGGCACCGTACTACCGGAGCTGAATTCGGTGCAGGCCGAAACGTCCGGCGCCTAGCGTCGTCGCCGTGACGGGAACAGGGATGCGGGTCGCCGCGGCGGCCGGGGTGACCGTGCTGGCGTGGGCGTCGGCGTTCGTGGCGATCCGGGCCGTGGGGCCGGCGTTCGGCGCCGGTGCGCTCGCGCTCGGACGACTGGCGGTCGGCGGGGTCGCGCTCACGCTCGCCGTGCTGGCATCGCGGTCCTGGGTGCGGCCGACCACGCGGGAGTGGCTGCTGATGGTGGTGTGCGGGGTGAGCTGGTTCGCCGTGTACAACGTCGCGCTGAACGCGGCCGAGGAACGCCTCGACGCCGGGACCGCGGCGATGCTGGTGAACGTCGGACCGATCCTCATCGCGCTCTCCGCCGGCGTCGTGCTGCGGGAGGGCTTCCCGCGCCCGCTGCTGGCGGGCGCCGGGATCGGGTTCGCGGGGGCCGTGCTGATCGGGTTCGCCACCTCGGGCGACGGCCCGGCCGGTGCCGGGGGCCCGGTGGGCGCGCTGCTGTGCCTGCTGGCCGCCGCGACCTGGACGATCGGGGTGCTCGCCCAGAAGCCCGTGCTCCGGCGCCTGCCCGCGGTGCAGGTCACCCAGGTCGCCTGCGTGGTCGGAGCGGTCGTCACGCTGCCGTGGGCCGGCGACCTGGCCGACGGTCTCGGCACGGCGTCCGGGCCGGAGATCGCCGGGATGGTCTACCTCGGGCTCGTCCCGACGGCGCTCGCGTTCGGGACCTGGGCGTACGCGCTGTCGCGGATCGACGCGGGACAGCTCGGCGTCACCACCTACCTCGTCCCGACGCTGGTGGTGCTCATGGCGTGGCCGGTACTCGGGGAGCTGCCGCCGCCGCTGGCGCTGCTCGGCGGCGTGCTCGCGCTGACGGGGGTGGCGCTGTCCCGCTACCGGGGGCGGCCGGCGCGGGAGAGCCGGGTCGCGGCGGGCGGGGTGCCGGGGCCCGGCGGGGACCGG
>NZ_JAMXSG010000236.1:0-9547 GCF_024124365.1 Pseudonocardia sp. McavD-2-B | reverse complement strand
CGCCGCCGCCCGCCGCACCGGGGCGGTCGGGCTGCTCGCGCCGGCCGTCGTCGTCGCGGTGGTGGGGGTGACGACCGCGCCGACCGCGCTGGTCGCCGCGATGCCGCTGCTGCTCGCGCTACCGCTGGTGTGGTGGCACCTCGCGCACGCGCCGTGGGCCACCCGGCTCGCGACGGCCGCCGTCGCGTTCGCCGCCGCCAGCGTGGTCGTGCCGCTCGGGCTGGCCGACCAGACCCTCGCCGACGTGCGCGAGTCCGTCGCCGTGCACCGCTGGTACTACTTCCAGTACCAGTGGTGGCAGGAGTTCGTGCACTACGCCAACCTCCTCGGCCCCGACGACCAGGGCACCTGGGGACGACGCCTGCCGGTCCTGCTGACCGTCGCCGTCGTCGCGCTGGGCGCGGTGCGGCTCGCGACGCGCCGCGGCACCGGCGGCCCGCTCGGCTCGGCGCTCGGGTTCGCTCTCGCCGCCACCGCCCTCGGCCTCGTCGCCGTCGCCGTCAGCCCGACGAAGTGGGTCAACCACTTCGGCGCCGTCGCCGCCCCCGCGACGCTGCTGCTCGGCATCGCGCTCGCCCGCGGCCCGCTGCCGCGGCGCGCCCCGGCCCGGCTCGTCGCGGTGGGGACGGCCGTGCTCGGCGTCGTCGCCGCGGTGATCTACGCCGGCCCGAACCTGTGGCGCCCGTTCTCCGACTGGGGGCAGCCGTTCGGGAACCACTCGGTCGTCGACGCCCCGATCCACCAGCAGGTCCTCGCCCCGCACCTCGGGCCGCTGTACCTGCGCAGCCCGCTGCTGTGGCTGCTCGTGGTCGCCGCCGCGCTGTGGTGGGCCCGGCGGCGGGGGAGCGCGCCCCGGCCGGACCGGGCGGTGCTGCGCGTCGCCACGGCCGGCGGCGTCGCGCTGATGCTCGCCGTGTTCGTCGTCGCCCCGGTGCAACAGGCCCCCGGCGCGTCGGTGGCCTCGATGAACCTCGCCATGCTGACCGGCGACGGCTGCGGGCTGGCCGACGCGCTGACCGTCACCGTCCCCGGTGACGCGAAACCCGCGCTCCCGGGTGACCCGCCCCGCCTCACCGGGGTGATGCGGGACGGCCCGCCGCCCGACCGCCCGTCGATCCCCGGCCCCGTCTGGCACACCGAGGACGCCGGCACCGGCACCCTCGACGCCGGCTGGTTCCCCGTCCCGGCCGGGACCACCCGGCTGATCCTGCCCCTCACCGGGGACCTGCGCGGCGACCAGGCCGTGCGGGTCGAGTCCGGCGCCGGCACGGCCACGGTCGACCTGCCGGGGACGAAGGTCGCCGACTGGCGGGACGTGGCGGTGACCCTGCCCGGCCCCGCCGACCGGGTCCGGGTCGTCGTGGACGACCGGATCGACGGGCCCGACACCTGGCTCGCCGTCGGCGCCCCGCGGCCCGCCCGCGACCTGCCCGCCCGCACGGTGCTCGGCGACGCCCCGGTGTTCGCCGACCAGGCCTCGGCGGTGCTGTGGCCCTGCCAGGACCAGATCGCGGTGCGCCACGGCATCGCGCAGGCCCCGCAGTGGCGGCTGCGCACCGGCGACGACCTGGAGGGCGCGACCGAGGCCACCGCGTTCTTCCCGGCGAACGGCGGGACGCTCGCCGGGATCGGCCGCACCGCGACCTTCGACGAGCTGCCCTCGCGGCTCGATCCGCCCGGCGGGCGCGCGATGTTCGCGCCCGCGCACGTCGAGCGGGTGCGCTACGAGCACCCGACCGACGGCTGGGACCTCACCGTCGGGACGCAGCGACGGTGGGGCTGGGAGCGGCTGCCGACCCTGGCCGACAAGGACTACACCGGACGGGACTTCCTGGGCTGACCCGGGGGTGGCTCCGGGCGACCCCGGAGCCGCTCGGCCGCCGGATCCGGTGTGCTCACCCGATGTTCTCGACGACGACCTGGCGGCGGACGACCGTCTGGCTGCACGTGCTCACCTCGGTCGGCTGGGCTGCCCTGGCCGCCTCGCTCGCCGTCCTGCAGGTCCTGGGCGGCGACCCGGCGGCCCGACCGGCGGCGCTGCTCGGGGCCCACCACCTCGACGCCGTACTGCTCGCCCCGCTCGCCGTCGGCTCCGCGCTGACCGGCACGGTGCTCGCCGCCGCGACGCCCTACGGCTTCTTCCACCACCGCTGGGTCGCGACGAAGTTCGGGATCACCCTGGCCCAGCTCTACCTGGGGATCGGGGTGATCTCGACGCGGCTCGACGCAGCCCACGCCGACCCGACCGGGTCGCCGCCGCCCGAGCTGTTCCCGCTGACGCTGCTCATGGTCGCCGCGATCGCGTTCCAGGCGTGGCTGTCGGTCGCGAAGCCGTGGGGCCGGACCGGCTGGTCGGCGGGCAGGCCCCGGCCGGTGACCGGTCCACGGTGGATGTTCGCGGCGGCGAGCGCGGCCGTCGTCGTCGACCTGGTCGCCGGGTTCCTGCTCGGGCACCCGGCCCCGGTCGCCTCGGTCGTGGTGCTGATCGCGGTGCTCCTCGGACGCCCGCGCGGACAGGTCAGACCGTGTCGTAGAGCCGCGCCCACGTCTCCCGCGACGTGAGCCGCGGCTCCGCGGCCTTCCACTCCCGGGCGACCTGCGGCCCCTCGTTCCACAGCCGGCGCACCGTGTGCACCCCGCGGGTGGTGAGCTCGCGCAGCCGCTCCTGGTCGCGGGTCCGGATGCGGACGCCGTTCTCGGCCATGTCGGTGACGATCGCGCGCTCGAACAGCGACACGTGCCACCAGTGCGCCTCACCGGCCGGGACCATCCCGGAACGGAACGGCACCCGCCCGGTGGCCTGCAGCAGGGCGCGCTTCACCCAGGTCCGCACGATCTTCGACGGCTTGCCCCCGGCGAGGCGCACCACGGACTCGCGCACGTCGAGCCCGGCCTCCGCCAACGGCACGGCCGTCGTCTCGGGGTAGGCGGCGCGGATCCGGCGGATCTCCGCCGCCGCGGAGGCGGAGCCGTCGTCGAGGACCGAGGGGCCGCGCAGGAAGTCCTCGACCGCCGTCAGCAGCGTCGCGGCCAGCCCGTACTGCATCGCGACCAGGTACTGGGCCAGCAGCTCGACGACCGTCGCGGACACCGTGCGCCGGTCGAAGCCGGTCCGCAGGGCGGCGGTGATCAGGCCGTTGCGCTGGTTGAAGTAGCGGTGCCACTCGTCCCAGTCCTTCCAGCCGAAGTCGGCGTGCCACACGCCGGCCCCGGGCAGCGACACCGTGGCGAAGCCGCGCTCGCGGGCGCGGTAGCCGAACTCGACGTCGTCCCACTGGAAGAACAGCGGCAGCGGATAGCCGATAGCCCGCACGATCGGTGCGGGGATCAGGCAGGACCACCAGCCGTTGTACTCGGTGTCGACCCGCTGCTCCTGCACGATCGGCAGCAGCCGCTCGTCGCGGCCGAGGAGGAAGCCCTCCTCCAGTGCACCGGGCACGGGCCTGCCGACGCGGAGCTTCTCGGGCTCGGCGTACTCGGCGGTGATGTGGACGTGCCCCGGGTGCAGCAGGTTCAGCATCTGCCCACCGACGATCGTCGGCGCGGTGGTGCAGGCGGCGAACCCGGTCAGCCGGACGACGATCTCCGGGTCGAGCAGCACGTCGTCGTCCATGAGCAGGACGTCGTGGTCGTCGGCCGGGTCGCCCGCGGTCGCCTCGTACAGGCCGCGGGTGAAGCCGCCCGCGCCGCCCAGATTGGGCTGGCGCTGGTAGGCGAGCCGGTCGCCGAACGCGGCCGCCAGCTGCGCGAACCGGTCGCGCGACTCCAACGGGTCGCTGCCCTGGTCGACCACGCGGACGCATCCGACGCGGGCCAGTGCGGCCGGGTCGTCGAGCAGCGCCTGCAGCGTGTTCAGGCAGTCCTCGACGCGGTTGTAGGTGCAGATCGTGATCGAGGTGGGCCGCGGCGGGCGGGACACCGCGACGGTCCACTCGACGTCGGACACGGTCAGCGTGCCGGTGTCGGTCGCGAACTCCAGCCAGAGTCCGCCGCCGTCGACGAAGCGGTCGATCGCCCCGGTCAGCTCGACCGTGGTGCTCCCGGTGGCGTCGACCCCGGTGGTGGCGACGGCGCGGGCGACCTTGTTGGTGTCCGAGGCCATCAGCCACACCCGGCCGCGGCCGGCGGCGCGCAGCGTCACCCGGACCTCGGGCACCGCGGTCCAGCGCTGCCAGTAGGTGGCGTGCAGCCGCCCCCAGTAGGTGTTGGTGGTGACGTGGGTGGCCGGGACCAGCTCGATCAGGTCCCGCTCGCGGCGGGCGGCGCCGCGCAGGACCTCGGCGTAGAGGTCCTCGGGCACCAGGTGCGTCGGCCCGGTGAAGGGGCCACGCTGCACGACCAGCCGTCCGGGGCGGGTCCCGCCGGCGGGGTCGTCGGCCGGGGCGGGCTCGCCCCCGCGGAGGGGCCGGGCGGTGTCCAGCATGGCTCTCGCTCTCGCCTCACTTCTCGGATCGGACGTCACGGAGTCTGCCGGGGCCTCAGCCCGGCAGCGGCGTCGGGTCCGGCGACGGAGCCCCGGCCTGCCCGACCTGCTGCCAGCCCCACAGGGTCCGGTCGCCCTCCTGCACCGGGGCCGGGACCGCCCGCGGGTCGTAGGGCTCGACGAGCCGGACCTGGCCCCAGTCGAAGTCCCAGGCACCGGGCAGGTAGGTCGGGACGTAGCGCTGGGCGGCGGTCCGGAGCAGCCAGCCCTGCGGGCCGCCGAACCGGCTGCGGCCCCACTCGTCGGCGACGGTGCGCTGCTGCGGGTCGGCGAGCATCCGGAACACCGGCACGTCGGCGATGCCCCGGTGCACGCCGAAGCGCTGCACGCAGGGGTGCACGAACGACGTCGCCCAGTCCAGGTACGCGGTGCCGCGGGCGGCGATCGTGGTCAGCGGGGTCAGCCGCGGGACCCGGGGCTGGGCGACGGCGACCCACGACCCGGCCCCGATGCCGCGGTCGGACACGATCACCCGCACCCGGTCGGCGTCGGCGGCCGGGCGGCCCGCCAGGTCGACGCGCAGGTCCCGCCACGCCTGGCCGCCCGAGGCGCCGCCGGAGTAGTCCGACGTGCTGCTGACGGCCCCACCGGGCTCGATCTCGTCGACGACCGCGCCGTCGCGGGCGAACTGCAGGGTCACGGTGTTGCCGCCGCCGATCGTCCCGGCGACGCCGAGCACCAGCGGCGCGGAGCCGTCGCGGGCCGCGGCGGGCAGCGCGTGCCACACCGAGCGGTAGTCGCCGACGTTCTCCGGGTCCGGCGACCAGCTGCCCATGACCGGCCCACCCAGCGGGCCGGTACCGGTGACGCCGGGCCGGTCGTCGCCGTCGCCGCTGTTGTCGCGCAGCGACCCCGGTCCGGTCGGGGGCAGGCCGTCGGGCGTGACGCCCTCGGCCAGGGGACCGGGGTCGGGGACACCGGCCGGTTCCGGCGCGACGGGCAGCACGCTCGCGGCCGGGTCGGTCTCGACCTGGATGCGCCCGGCGAGCCCGCAGCGCGACCCGGTCGGGTCGGTCAGGACGTCGGCGCCCAGGGAGTAGGAGCCCGCCTGCTTCTCCATGCCCTTGGCCAGGGAGGCGACCTGGAACAGCACCATGAACGCGCAGATCACCGCGATCGGCGCCGACCCGAGCCGGACGGCCTGGACGGTCCCGATCCGGCCGCGCCGACGCCCGAGGGTCCGCCGGACCGGGCGCGGCACCCCGGAGGTCGAGCGCAGGTGCTCCACCCCGGCGACGACGAGCGACAGGAACGCCAGGACCAGCAGCACCGTCGTCGCCTGGATCCCGCTGACCGACACCGGCTTGTCGAACCACGGCACGCCCCAGTTCGAGACGTACCACCAGGTGTTCGGGCCGCGGAACGCCAGACCGGTCACCGCGAGCACCGCGCCGAGGAACAGCGCCTGGTTGCGTCGCGAGCGCAGCACACCGGTGCTCGTCGCCAGCGCGGCCAGCGCCGCGACGCCCGAGGCGAGCGCGGCGAACGCGCCGAAGTGGTGCGTCCACTTCGTGGGGGTCAGGGCCAGCACCGCGAACGACAGCGCGGTGCTCGTGAGCAGTCGCCGGGAGAACCCGAGCGCCGCGCCCGGGATGCGGCCGCGGCGCAGCAGCACGATCGTCGAGACGATCATGCACAGCCACAGCAGCAGGACCGGGAAGCGCCGCTGCAGCGAGCCGTCGCGGCTGTCGCTGAACAGCAGGTCGTAGCGGGCGAGCTCCTGGTACCAGGGCAGGTTCGGGCCGATGTCCTGGCGGACCCGGGTGGCCTCGGCGACGGTGGCGAGGGTCTGGTCGCCGAAGACGGCGGTGAGCACGATCAGACCGGCCGCGAGCAGCGGGCCGAGGGTGGCCGTCCACCCGGTGGTGCGGATCCGCTCGGTGAACAGCCGCAGCAGCGGCCGGGCCGCGGCCAGGAACGGTGCCAGCGCGATAAGACCGGTCGGCGTCGCCGCGACGGCGAACGCCCCCGCGACGAGTGCCCCCGCGACCGGAAGCAGCCGCCGGGTGGCCAGGGCGCGCTCCAGCATCACGAACGACACCAGCGCCGCGATCACGACAACGGTCTCCGGGCGGAGCCCGTTGTTGAACGGCAGCCAGAAGCACAGGAACACCCCGGCTGCGGCCCAGCCCGCGGAGCGGCTGCGCCGGACCCGGGTGCCGAGGCGCGGCAGCAGCGCCCGGCTGATCAGGAACCACGACGCGACGCCCATCGCCAGCGCCGGGACGCGCAGCCACAGCACCGACTCCGAGACCCCGCTCCACAGCGAGTACAGCTGGTAGAACCAGCCGAACGGTGCCTCGGGGACGTCGAACCAGCGGTGGTAGTTGCCGATGTAGCCGGCGGTGTCGTTGCCCCGGGAGATGTCGAGGATGTAGCCGTCGTCGCTGGTCATCGACCCGATGAGGGCCCACACGACCAGCACGCCGACGACGACGGCGTCGCGCAGGTCGTCCTGCCCGCGCAGCCGGCGCGCCAGCCGGCGGCCGTGCACGACGCGGCGGGCGTCGACGTCGTCGATCCGGCGCAGGAAGAACAGCGAGCCGAACAGCGCGACGATCGCGACACCGCCCGCGACGAGCTTGAGCGTCGAGGCGTCGGTGTCGTAGCGGTTGTCGGTGTCGAACCGGACGCTCGTGCCGCCCATCGGGTCGCGGGCCGCGTCGAGGTCGGAGTGGATCCCGGTGAGCTGCGGACGGCCGTCGCCGGCGAACTCGTAGAGTGTGGCCCCGCCCAGGGTCGCCGTCGTCGCGTCGAAGTCCGAGGTGAACGTGAGCGCGCAGGGCGCGCCCGGCGGGGGCAGCGGCGCGGTGGCGATGCGCTGACCGCGGTTGTCGAGGGTGACCACCCCGTCGGCGACGGCGATGCGCAGCCCGACCGTGCCGCCGTCCGGGGCGCCGGTGGGTGTCGTGGACAGCACGGTCGCGCGGCCGGACCCGCGGTCGTCGAGGCTGCGGATCGCATCGCAGCCGATCGTCGCGGTCAGGCTCTCCGGCCGGTACGCGACCAGGGGGGCGTTCAGCGGCGCGGTGCCGGTCGTGGCGTTCGGCCAGCTGACGGTCGCCGTGTTCTGCACGACCGGCAGGAACGGGATCGCCAGCGCCAGCACCGCCGAGAGCAGGCCCAGCGCGGCGGCGAGCAGGCGGTCGGTCGGACGCGACCGGCGGTCGGTGGGGCCGGATCCCGGACGGGGATCCGCCTCCGTGTCGGCGGTCAGCACACGACCGAGGCTAGACGCCACCCGGTGATCAACTGTGATCCCCCCGTGACCCCGACCGTCCACCCGTCCGGCGTAGTCCACCCACCCGGGGCCTCAAGGTCGGTCACTCCGGGTTTCGATCACGGTGAGTGATCAGCTGCGACATTCGGGCACTGTTCGGGTGTCACCGGTGACGGTGGTGATCTCGCCTCGTTGGCCCCGGTGTGAGCATCTGCACCGATTCGCGAGCGACGGCCGACGACCCGGCCACCGCCGCGTCCGCCGCCGGCGGAACCACTCCCGGACAGGGGGGTTCGTCTGTCCGATGTGGAGGCAACGGTGGCGGTGAGGTGCTCGCGCTGACGGGGCTGCGTATCGTCGCCGCGCTCTGGGTCGTCGCGTTCCACTTCCACTTCACCCCGATGGCGGGTGTGGAGACGGTGAACGGTTGGCTCGGACCGCTGATCACACAGGGTGCGCTGGGCGTCGACCTGTTCTTCGTCCTCAGCGGCTTCGTCATCGCCTGGACCTACCTCGACCAGCTCGGTCCGCGGCTCCGACTCCGGGACGCGGGCAGGTTCGTGTGGGCCCGCGCGGCGCGGATGTGGCCCGCCTACGCGGTGGTGTTCCACCTCTTCGGCGTGTGGCTGGTGGCGCGGCTGCTGTTCGGGTCGACGACCGACGTCGCCTACCAGGCGGTGCAGCCGTCGATCGGCGTCGGCGCGTGGCTCGAGCAGTTGTTCCTGGTGCAGATGTGGGACGAGCAGTACCTCGACGGCGCGTCCTGGGTCGGCCCGACGTGGTCGATCAGCGCCGAGTGGCTGGCGTACCTGCTGTTCCCGCTGCTGGCGCTCGGATTCTTCCGGCTGCGGAACGTGCCGTTCGCGGTGCTGGCGGCGGGGTCGCTGCTGTGCACCGCGCCGATGGCGGCCGCGTTCCTGGTGGTCGGCTCGCCGTACTACCCGTACAGCTGGCTGGTCCGGATCCTCGGCGGGTTCTCCGCCGGTGTCCTGGCGATGCTGGCCGTGCGGCGGCTGCGCGCCACCGAGCGGGTCCGCTCCTCGGCCTCGGCGACGGCGACGTCCACCGTCGCCGCGGTGCCGTTCGTCCTGCTGGCGGGGTCCGTCGTCGGCGGCGGCCTCCACGGCCTGGCCGTCGTCGCCTTCCCGGTCCTGGTCGGAGCCCTCGCGCTCGCCGACCGCGGACCGGTGCACCACCTGCTGACCCGTGGCCCGATGGTGCACGGAGGGCGGATCTCCTACGCCCTCTACCTGGTCCACATCCCGATGTTCGAGATCTTCTGGTTCCTGAGCGACTCCGGTGTCCTCCCCCGCGGCGGGGAAACGGGGCACCTGATCGCGCTCACCGTCTTCGTGGGGACTCTGCCCGTGGCACACCTGCTGTACTCGCTCGTCGAACGTCCCGCGCGCCGGTGGATGCGGGGCCGGGCCCGGCCCACCCCCGAGGCCGTCGAGGCGGTCGTCGCCCCCGACCCGGTCCCGGCCGCCCGCCGCGTCGTGGCCAACGACGAGGCGCGCCGTGACCCGGAGACCTCCGTGCTGCCGATGATCACCGACGAGCCGGTGACCTCGGTGCTGCCGGTCGTGTCCGCCGCCCCGGCCACCGCCGATCCCGCCGCAGCGGCTGCGGCCGTGTCCGCCCGGCGGGTGGCGCGGCGGTCCGTGCCGTCGCCGCAGCCGTCGGCCCCGGCGCAGCCGTTCGCGCCGGCCCAGCAGGGCGACGTGCCCTCGGTGACGGAGGCGCTTCCGGTGGTCCGCCGCCGCTCGGCGGGCCCCGCCGTCGCCACGACGTCGGGCTGGACCCCCACCACGGCGCCGGAGCAGGCCCCGGCCGACGACGCGCGG
>NZ_JAMXSG010000235.1:0-9615 GCF_024124365.1 Pseudonocardia sp. McavD-2-B | reverse complement strand
GGTCTCGGCCGCCGCCGCCCGCGATCTCGACGCCCAGATCGAGCGGCTGCGGGCGCACACCGCCGGGCCCGGCGCACCGGACCCGCGCGACGTCGGCTGGTCGCTGGCCACCGGCCGGGCCGCGCTGCGCCACCGCGCGGTCCTGCTGCTCGGCGAGCACGGCCCCGTCGAGGTGGCCCGCGAACAGGCGGCGCCCCGCCGCGCCGCGGTGCTGTTCTCCGGACAGGGCAGTCAGCGGCTGGGGACCGGCCGCGCGCTCGCCGCCCGCTTCCCGGTGTTCGCCCGCGCCTTCGATGACGTCACCGCGGCCCTCGACGCCCACCTCGACCGGCCCGTCCGCGACGTCGCCTGGGGCACCGGGGACGACGCCGCCGCCCTGCTCGACGAGACCGGCTGGACCCAGCCCGCGCTGTTCGCCGTCGAGGTGGCGCTGTTCCGCCTGGTCACGGCGCTGGGGCTGCGTCCGGCCGCGGTCGGCGGCCACTCCATCGGTGAGATCACCGCCGCGCACGTGGCCGGGGTGCTGTCGCTCGACGACGCCGCCCGCCTGGTCGCCGCCCGCGCCACACTCATGCAGGCGCTACCGGCCGGCGGGGCGATGGTCGCGGTCGAGGCGTCCGAGGACGAGGTCGCGCCGCTGCTCGGTGACCGGGTCGCACTGGCCGCGGTGAACGGGCCCGCCTCGGTGGTCGTCGCCGGCGACGACGACGCCGTCACCGCGCTCGCCGCCGAGCTGGCGGACCGGGGCCGTCGTACCAGCAGGCTCGCGGTGTCGCACGCGTTCCACTCACCGCGGATGGAGCCGATGCTCGAGGAGTTCCGCGGCGTCGTCGCGGGGCTGACCTTCTGCGAACCGCGGATCCCGCTGGTCTCGAACCTGACGGGCGAGCTCGGCCCGACCGCGGCGACCGACCCCGGCTACTGGGTGCGGCACGTGCGCGGGACCGTCCGGTTCGCCGACGGCGTCCGTTCCCTGGCCGCCGACGGGGTCGACGTGTTCGTCGAGCTCGGCCCGGGCGGGGTGCTCTCGGCGATGGCCCGGGAGACCCTCGGACCGGACACCGCGGCGCACGTCGTCCCGGTGCTGCGCCGCGACCGGCCGGAGGAGACGTCGTTCGCCGTCGCGCTGGGTCGGCTGCACGCGCTCGGCGTGCCGATGGACTGGCACGCCTTCCACGCCGGGACCGGCGCTCGCCGGGTACCGCTGCCCACCTACGCGTTCCGCGGCGTGCGGTACTGGCCCGCGCCGCCGACACCCGGGAACCCCGGTGGGTCGCCGGGCCTGTTCCCGGCCTCCGGGGCCCGGACCGCGACGGAGCCCGGGCCCGATGCCCGGGTCGTCACGAACCCGGCTTCCGCGACCGCCCGGCCGGATCCGGTACCTACCGGGACCGCGGCCGGGGATCCCGGCGAGGACCGTGCGGGCACCGATCCCGGCGCACGCTACGCCGTGATGCCCCCCGCGGTGCGCGAGCGGGCGCTGCTCGACCTGGTCCGCACGCACACCGCCGCCGTGCTCGGGCACCCCGACCCGGCCGAGATCGGCGTCCGCAGCGTGTTCAAGGAGCTGGGCCTCGACTCGCTCGCCGGGGTCGAGCTCTGCGACCGCCTCGCCCGCGACACCGGGCTGCGGCTGCCCGCGACGCTGGTGTTCGGCTTCCCGACCCCCGAGCTCGCCGCCCGCGAGGTGAGCGCACTGCTCGGACCGGGCCCGCAGGAGCCCTGCGGGCCCGAACTGGCCGGGCTGGAGGCGGCGCTGGACGGGTTGTCCGGCGACGGTCCGGACCGCCGGGCCGTCGCCGATCGGCTGGAGGTGCTGGCCGCCGGGCTGCGCCGTCCCGCCGCGCAGCCGGGAGGCCCGCCCGACGAGGACCTCGACTCGGTGTCGGTCGACCGGCTGCTCGACATCATCGACGAAGAGTTCGACACCGCATGACGAATTCGCTGCCTCCGCGCGCGACCGGATGACGAGGACGAGCTGATGCAGGAATCGCAGGACCAGCAGAACAGAATCGTCGACTCGCTCCGCCGGGTCACGACGGATCTGCGCCGCGCCCGCCGCCGTATCGACGAATTGGAATCGGTCGGGAACGAACCGGTCGCGATCGTCGGAATGGGCTGCCGGCTGCCCGGCGGTGTCGATTCCCCGGAGTCGTTGTGGGATCTGGTGTCCGCAGGCGGCGACGGGATCGCGGAGTTCCCGGCCGACCGCGGCTGGGACCTCGACGCGCTCCGGAGCACCGGCGACGGCGGCAGCGCCACCGCCCGCGGCGGGTTCCTCGACGACGCCGCCGGGTTCGACGCGGCGTTCTTCGGGATCTCCCCGCGCGAGGCGGCCGCGATGGACCCGCAGCAGCGCCTGCTGCTCGAGGTCTCCTGGGAGGCCCTCGAACGCGCCGGGATCGACCCCACCTCGCTGCGCGGCAGCCGGGCGGGCGTCTTCGTCGGCTCCTACCACTGGGGCAGCCCGTCCGCCGACGCCGGCACCGAGCTGGGCGGGCACGCCCTGACCGGCACCGCCGCGAGCGTCCTGTCCGGGCGGCTGTCCTACACCCTCGGGCTCGAGGGCCCCGCCGTCACGGTGGACACGGCGTGCTCGTCGTCGCTGGTCGCGCTGCACCTGGCGGCGCACTCGCTGCGCAGCGGGGAGTCCTCGCTCGCGGTCGTCGGCGGGGTGACGATCCTCGCCGACCCGTCGGTGTTCGTGGAGTTCAGCGCCCAGGGTGGGCTGTCGGTGGACGGGCGCTGCAAGGCGTTCTCCGACGACGCCGACGGCACCGGCTGGGCGGAGGGCGTCGGCGTCCTGGTCGCCGAGCGGCTCTCCGACGCCCGTGCGAACGGGCACCGGGTCCTCGCGGTCCTGCGCGGTTCCGCGGTGAACCAGGACGGCGCCTCGAACGGCCTGACCGCCCCGCACGGGCCGTCCCAGGAACGCGTCATCACCCAGGCCCTGGAGCGGGCCGCGCTCACCGCCGCCGACGTCGACGCCGTCGAGGCGCACGGCACCGGCACCCGGCTCGGCGACCCGATCGAGGCCCAGGCCCTGCTGGCCACCTACGGCCGGGGCCGGGACACCGACCGCCCGCTGTACCTGGGGTCGCTGAAGTCCAACATCGGCCACACCCAGGCCGCCGCCGGTGTCGCGGGGGTGATCAAGATGGTGCAGGCCCTGCGGCACAGGGTGCTCCCGCCGACGCTGCACGCCGGCACGCCGTCGTCGCACGTCGACTGGTCGGCCGGCACGGTACGGCTGCTCACCGAGCGCACCGCGTGGCCGGAGACCGGCCGCCCGCGCCGGGCCGCGGTCTCGTCGTTCGGGATCAGCGGCACCAACGCCCACGCCGTGCTGGAGCAGGCCCCCGCCGCCCAGGAGGAGCCCGCGCCGGGCGGGGGGCCCACCGGTGTCCTCGCCTGGGTCCTGTCCGGGCACACCGTGCAGGCCCGCCGCGACCGGGCCGCCACGCTGCACGCCCGGCTCCGCGAGGACGGCACCGCCGACCCGCACGACGTCGGCCACGCGCTGCTGACCACCCGCGCCCGGCACGAGCACCGGGCCGTCGTCGTCGGTACCGCCCGCGACGAGCTGCTCGACGGGGTCGGCGCGCTGGCTGCGGGGACACCCGCCCCGCACGTCGCCCACGGCGTCGCCGACGTCGAGGGCCGCACCGTGTTCGTCTTCCCCGGCCAGGGGGCGCAGTGGATCGGGATGGGCGCACGGCTGCTCGAGGAGTCCCCGGTGTTCGCCGCGCGGATGGCCGAGTGCGCTGCGGCCCTCGACCCGATCACCGGCTGGTCGCTGCACGACGTGCTGCGCCGCGCCGAGGGGGCACCAGACGCCGACCGGGTGGACGTGGTCCAGCCGGCGTCGTTCGCGGTGATGGTCGCCCTCGCCGCGCTGTGGCGTGCCCACGGGGTGGAGCCGGACGCGGTCGTCGGCCATTCCCAGGGGGAGATCGCGGCCGCCGTCGTCTCCGGTGCGCTGTCGCTGCCCGACGGCGCCCGGGTGGTCGCGCTGCGCAGCCGCGCGATCGGACGGTCGCTGGCCGGGCGGGGCGGCATGATGTCGGTCGCGCTGCCGGTCGACGAGGTCTCCGGACGGCTCGAGGAGTACGCGGGCCGGGTCTCGGTGGCCGCGGTCAACGGGCCCCGCTCGGTCGTCGTCTCCGGCGAGCCGCAGGCGCTCGACGAGCTCGGCGCGGTGCTCGACGGCGAGGGGATCCGGGTCCGCCGCGTCGCGGTCGACTACGCCTCGCACTCCCACCAGGTCGAGGAGCTGCGCGCGGAGATCCTGGAGACCCTCGCGGGCCTGTCCCCGCAGCCCTCGGCGGTGCCGCTGTACTCCACGCTGACCGGCGGGCTGCTGGACACCTCGACGATGGACGCCGCGTACTGGTACGAGAACCTCCGCAACCGCGTCCGGTTCGCCGACGCGGTGGCCGCGCTCACCGCGACCGGACACCGGGTGTTCGTCGAGTCCGCCGCGCACCCGGTGCTGTCCCCGGCCGTCCAGGACGCGCTCGACGACGCCGGCATCACCGGTGTCGCGGGCGGCACGCTGCGCCGCGACCAGGGCGGCTACGACCGGTTCCTGCTGTCCGCGGCCCAGCTGCACGTCCGGGGACTCGACGTCGACTGGTCGGTCCTGTTCGACGACGCCGCCGCGGCCCGGGTCGACCTGCCCACCTACCCGTTCCAGCACGAGCGGTACTGGAGCACCCGCACCGCGACCGCCGCCGCCCCGGACACCGGTGCCCTGGACACCGAGTTCTGGGACGCCGTCGAGCAGGCCGACCTGCCCGCCCTGACCGCCGCGCTCGGCACCGACGAGGACGCGGTCACCGCGATCCTGCCCGGCCTGTCCGCCTGGCGCCGCTCCCGCGCCGACCGCGCGGACCTCGACACCTGGCGCTACCGCGTCGAGTGGGCCGCGACCCCGCAGCCGCCCCGCACCGGACCCACCGGCACCTGGCTCGTGGTCACCGCCGCCGGCACCGACCCCGCCGACGTCGTCGGCGTCCTGGAGCGCCACGGCGCCGTGGCCCTGCCCCTCGTGCTCGACGAGAGCACCGACCGGGACGACACCGACCGGGAGGTGCTGCGCGCCCGGATCGCGGACGCCACCGCCGACGGGGACATCGCCGGTGTGGTCTCGCTGCTCGCCGCCGCCGAGGACGACGACCCCCGTCACCCGGGGCTCACCCGCGGCCTCGCCCTGTCGGTGGCCCTGGTCCAGGCACTCGGCGACGCCGGGATCGACGTCGCGCTCTGGCACCTCACCCGTGGTGCGGCCACCGCCGCGCCCGGCGACACCGTGACCCGGCCCCTGCAGAGCCAGGTCGCCGCGCTCGGCTGGACCGCCGCCGTCGAGCAGCCGCACCGCCGGGGCGGCACCGCCGACCTGCCGGAGGTCCTCGACGCCCGGACCGGTGACCGGCTCGCCGCCGTCCTGGCCGGGCGGCTCGGCGACGAGGACCAGCTCGCCGTCCGCCCGGCGGGCGTGCTCGCGCGCCGCATCGTCCGCGCCGATCGTGGCGGCCGGGCCCCGGCCCGGCGCTGGAGCCCGCGGGGCACCACGCTGGTCACCGGCGGGTCCGGCACCCTGGCCCCCGACCTGGCCCGCAGGCTGGCCGCCGACGGTGCGGAGCACGTCGTGCTGCTGTCCCGCCGCGGCCCCGAGGCCCCCGGTGCGGCCGCGCTGGTCGCCGAGCTGGCCGAGGCCGGCACCGAGGCCGAGGCGGTGGCCTGCGACATCACCGACCGGGATGCGGTCGCGGCCCTGCTGGCGCGGCTGGCCGCGCAGGGGCGCACGGTCGGCACCGTCCTGCACACCGCGGCGGTGATCGGGCTGGCCGCGATCGCCGACACGACCCTCGACGAGTTCGCCGAGGTCGTGCACGCCAAGGTGACCGGTGCCCGGATCCTCGACGAGCTGCTCGACGACCCGGCCACCGACCTCGTGCTGTACTCCTCGACGGCCGGCATGTGGGGCAGCGGCGTGCACGCCGCCTACGCCGCCGGGAACGCGTTCCTGTCCGCACTGGCCGAGCAGCGCCGCGCGCGCGGGCTGCGCGCCACCTCGGTGCACTGGGGCAAGTGGCCCGACGCCGACCCCGAGCGCACGGAGGCCGACCCGCACCGGATCCGGCGCAGCGGCCTGGAGTACCTCGACCCGCAGCGGGCACTGACCGGGCTGCGCTGCGTGCTCGACGACGACGAGACCGTCGTCGGCCTGATGGACGTCGACTGGGACGTCTACCACGACGTCTTCACCGCCGGCCGGGTCTCGCACCTGTTCGACCGGGTCCCGGAGGTCCGGGCCCGGCTCACCCACGCCGCGGCACCGGCCGCGGGCCCGCGCGGTGCCCTCGCCGGCCGCCTGGCGCCCCTGTCGGCGGCCGAGCGGACCCGGCTGCTCGTCACCCTGGTCCGCACCGAGGCCGCCGCGGTCCTCGGGCACGCCTCCGCCGACGCCTTCGGCGAGCGCCGCGCCTTCCGCGACGCCGGGTTCGACTCGGTGACCGCGGTCGACCTGCGCAACCGGCTCGCCGCCGCGACCGGTCTGACGCTGCCCTCCACCCTGGTCTTCGACCACCCCAGCCCCGCCGTGCTCGCCGGCCGCCTGGAGGAGCTCGCGCTCGGCGCCGCGGACGGGCTGCCGCAGCCCGCGGCCGCTCCGGCCGGGGACGACGACCCGATCGCCGTGATCGGGATGAGCTGCCGCTACCCGGGCGGCGCCGACACCCCCGAGGCGCTGCTGCAGCTCGCACTCGACGGGGTCGACGCGATCAGCGGCTTCCCCACCGGCCGCGGCTGGGACGCGGCCGCGCTGCACGACCCCGACCCCGACCGGCACGGTCGCACCTACTCCGTGCAGGGCGGCTTCCTGCACGACGTGGCCGACTTCGACGCCGGCTTCTTCGGGATCTCCCCGCGCGAGGCCGTCGCGATGGACCCGCAGCAGCGCATCCTGCTGGAGACCTCGTGGGAGGCGTTCGAGCGGGCCGGGATCGACCCCACCTCGCTGCGCGGCACCAGCACGGGCACCTTCGTGGGCGCCACCTACCAGGACTACGCGACGACCGTCGCGCACGCCGCGGGCGACACCGAGACGCACATGGTGACCGGCACCGCCGCCAGCGTGCTGTCCGGCCGGGTGGCCTACCTGCTGGGCCTCGAGGGTCCCGCGGTCACCCTGGACACGGCGTGCTCGTCGTCGCTGGTCGCGATGCACCTGGCCTGCCGGTCGCTGCGCAGCGGGGAGAGCTCGCTCGCCCTGGCCGGCGGCGCCGCGGTGATGGCGACCCCGCAGGCCTTCGTCGGGTTCAGCCGGCAGCGGGCACTGGCCGCCGACGGCCGCTGCAAGCCCTTCTCCGAGGCCGCCGACGGCATGACCCTCGCCGAGGGCGTCGGCGTCGTCCTCCTCGAGCGGCTGTCCGACGCGCGCCGCAAGGGGCACCCGGTGCTCGGCGTGATCCGCGGCTCGGCGATCAACTCGGACGGCGCGTCGAACGGGATGACCGCCCCCAACGGCCCGTCCCAGCAGCGGGTGATCCGCCGGGCACTGGCCGAGGCGGGACTGACCGCCGCCGACGTCGACGTCGTCGAGGCGCACGGCACCGGCACCCGGCTCGGCGACCCGATCGAGGCCCAGGCGCTGCTCGCCACCTACGGCCGCGACCGGGACGAGCCGCTGCGGCTGGGCTCGGTGAAGTCCGCGATCGGACACACCCAGGCCGCCGCGGGCGTCGCCGGCGTGATCACGATGCTGGCCGCGATGCGCGCCGGTGAGCTGCCCGGCATCCAGCACCTCGACGCGCCGTCGAGCCATGTCGACTGGTCCACCGGGGCCGTCGAGCTGCTCACCGGGCGCACCGCGTGGCCGGAGACCGACCGCCCCCGCCGGGCCGGGGTCTCGTCGTTCGGCATCAGCGGGACCAACGCCCACGTCGTGCTGGAACAGGCGCCCCCCGCCGAGGCGACCCCGCCGGCCGGTGCACCCGGACCGGTCCCGTGGGTGGTCTCCGCCCGTTCGGCCGACGCGCTGCGCGCCCAGGCGGGCCGGCTGCGCGACGCCGTGGCCCGCGACCCGCAGGACCCGGCCAGGACCGGGCACGCCCTGGCCACCACCCGCGCCGCGTTCGACCACCGCGCCGTCGTCGTCGGGGAGACCTCCGACGAGCTCTCCCGCGGCCTGGCCGCGCTGGCCGACGGCACGTCGGTCGCCGGTCTGGTCACCGGCACCGCCGCCGAGGACCCCGCCGGCCCGGTGTTCGTGTTCCCCGGGCAGGGCGCCCAGTGGTGGGGGATGGGCCGCGACCTGCTCACGACGTCGGAGGCCTTCCGTGCCGCGGTCGACGACTGCGCCGCCGCGCTGGCCCCGCACGTCGACTGGTCGCTGCACGAGGTCCTCACCGGCGACGGCGACCCGGCGCTGCTGGAGCGCGTGGACGTGGTCCAGCCCGCGCTGTTCGCGATGATGGTCGGCCTCGCCGCGGTCTGGCGCGCCCACGGCGTCGAGCCGGCTGCGGTCGTCGGCCACTCGCAGGGCGAGATCGCCGCCGCCCACGTGGCGGGCGCGCTCGACCTCGACGACGCGGCGCGGGTGGTGGCGCTGCGCAGCCGCGCGCTGCCCCGGCTGTCCGGGCACGGCGGGATGGTCTCGGTCGCGGCGCCCGTCGGCCGGGTCACCGAGCTCATCGTGCCCTGGGGCGGCGCGCTGTCGGTCGCCGCGGTCAACGGGCCGTCGTCGGTCGTCGTCTCCGGCGACGCGGACGCGCTCGACGCGCTGCTGCCCGCCTGCGAGTCCGCCGGGGTGCGGGCCCGGCGGGTCTCGGTGGACTACGCCTCGCACGGCCCGCACGTCGAGGCCGTGCGCGACGAGCTCGCCGAGGTCCTCGCCGGCATCACCCCGCGCACCCCGACGGTGCCGTTCTACTCCACCGTCACCGGCGGGCGCCTCGACACCGCCGAGGACGGTGGCCTCGACGGCACCTACTGGTACACCAACCTCCGCACCACCGTCCGGATGCAGGACGCCACCGAGGCGCTCCTCGCGGCCGGGCACCGGATCTTCGTGGAGGTCAGCCCGCACCCGGTGCTCGCCGGACCGGTCCAGGAGACCCAGGAGGCGGCCGACCCCGACGGCACCGCCGCCGCGGTCGTGCTGGGCACGCTGCGCCGCGACGAGGGCGGCCCCGCCCGGGTGCTGACCTCGCTGGCCGAGGCCTATGTGCACGGCGCCACCGTCGACTGGACCACCACCCTGCCCGACACCGGCGGCACAGACGTCGAACTGCCGACCTACGCGTTCCGGCGCCGCAGCTACTGGCCCGAGCCGAAGGCGGACCCGTCGGGCGCCGCCGACGACGCCGCGTTCTGGGCACTGGTCGACGGGCAGGACCCGGCGGCGTTCGCCGACGCGCTCGGCCTGCCCGGCGGCGCACTCGACACCGTGCTGCCCGCGCTGTCCGCATGGCGCGCCGGGTCCCGCGCCCGCACCCGGGCCAACGACCTGCGCTACCGGGTCGACTGGGCACCGGTCCCCGAGCCCGCCGCGGGCCCGCCGGCCGGGCGGGTACTGGTCATCGGCCACGACGCGGGGACCGGCACCGACGA
>NZ_JAMXSG010000234.1:0-9644 GCF_024124365.1 Pseudonocardia sp. McavD-2-B | reverse complement strand
GCGTGGTGGGCGGCGCGATGTCCGCTCCGCGCCCACCGCCGTCGACCCGCCCGGCCGGGGCGGGGGCCGGGGCGACCGTCCCGAGCGCCTCGGTCGGGACCGACGCGGCGGCGGCACCCTCGCCCGCGGCCTCGGCCCGGGCGGCCTGCGCACCGGACATGGTGCGCAGCGGCAGCTCCTTGACGAACAGCACCAGGACGAAGGCCACCGCGATCACGCAGGCCGCGATGAGGAACGCCAGCGTCATCGCGCTGGTGAAGCCCTCCTGGAACGGTGCGGCCAGCCGCGGGTCGATCCGCTGCAGGAAGGAGGAGTCGGCCAGCACCGAGGTGGACAGGCTGCCGGCCTGACCGGACTGCAGCGCCCCGACGACCTGCGCGTTGGCCGGGTCGGTCGCGACGGCGGGGTCGGTCAGCGCGGCCCGGAACGAGCTCGTGCCGAGCGCGGCGCGGATGGCGTCGGCGATCTTGTCGCCGGCGGTGGAGAACACCACCGACAGGAAGATCGCGGTGCCCAGCGTGCCGCCCATCTGCCGGAAGAACGTCACCGAGGAGGTGGTGACACCCATGTCGCGGGCGGGCATCGCGTTCTGCACGGCGAGCACGAGGGTCTGCATGCACAGACCCAGGCCGAGACCCAGCAGGGCCATGGTCAGGTCGAGCTGCCAGATCGGGATCGACGGCGTGACGGTCTGCCACAGCAGCACCATCGCGATCGTGATGAACGCGGTGCCGATCACCGGGAAGATCTTGTAGCGGCCGGTGCGGGAGGTCAGCTGGCCGGAGAGGATCGACGCGACCATGATCCCGCCGACCAGCGGCAGCATCATGAAGCCGGCCTCGATGGGCGTCGCGCCGTGCACGATCTGCAGGAACTGCGGCAGCAGCGCGATGCCGCCGAACATCGCCATACCGATGAGCAGGTTGAGCACCGCGGACAGCGAGAAGATGCCGGTGCGGAACAGCCGCAGCGGCAGCAGCGCGGCGTCGCCGTAGGCACGCTCGGCCAGCAGGAACAGCAGCAGGCCGACGCCACCGATGACGTAGCAGACGATCGACGAGGTGGAGCCCCAGCCCCACTCGCGGCCCTGCTCGGCGACGATCAGCAGCGGCACCAGGCACAGCGCCAGCGCCAGCGCGCCGGGCCAGTCGATCCGTGCGGGCCGCGGGACGTGCGGGATGTTCAGCACCCGCTGGACGACGACCAGCGCGACGAGCCCGATGGGCACGTTGACCAGGAAGATCCAGCGCCACCCGTCGATGCCGACGATGGTGTCCACACCGGACAGCAGGCCGCCGATGACCGGGCCGATCACGCTCGAGGTGCCGAACACGGCCAGGAAGAAGCCCTGGTACCGGGCACGTTCGCGCGGCGGCACGATGTCGCCGAGGATCGTCAGCGCCAGCGACATCAGGCCGCCGGCGCCGAGGCCCTGCAGCGCGCGGAACGCGGCCAGGGAGTACATCGACCAGGCCAGGGTGCAGGCCACGGACCCGATCAGGAAGATCGTGATCGCGGTCATGAACAGCGGCTTGCGGCCGAAGATGTCGGAGAGCTTGCCGTACAGCGGCGTGGTGATGGTGCTGGTGATGAGGAAGGCCGTCGTCGCCCACGCCTGCAGGTTGAGGCCCGACAGGTCGTCGGCGATGGTGCGGATCGCGGTCGAGACGACCGTCTGGTCCAGGGCGGCCAGGAACATGCCCAGCATCAGTCCACCCAGGACGGTCAGGATCTGCCGGTGCGTCAGCTCGCCGTCGCCGGAGGTGGCGACGGGGCGCTGCGCACTGGCGGCAGCGGTGGACATTCTCAGGACTCCTGTGCTTCGAAGGTCTGGTAGTCGTCGAGGAAGCGGCCGAGCAGTCCGGTGAGGGCCTGCCGGTCGTCGGGGCTCCACGCGGCCAGCACGGTGGCGATGACGTGCGCGCGACGGCGTCGCTCGGTCTCGATCACGCGGACGCCCTCGTCCGTCGCGGCGAGGAGGGAGGCGCGCCCGTCGCCGGGGTCGGCGCGCCGCTCGATGAGACCCGCCTTGACCAGGCCGGACACCTGTCGGCTGATCGTGGAGGGGTCGGAGTGGAAGGTGGCGGCGACCTCGCCGGCCCGTTGCGGGCCGCCGAAGTGGAGATGGGCCAGCACGTGGTACGCGGCCATGTCGACGATCATCTCGGGGCGGTGCCGTTCACCGGACCGCTTCACCTGGCGGACCAGCAGGAACAGCTCCCGGACGATCGAGTCGGCGAGCTCCAGGTCGGCGTCGGCGGGCTCGGCGGCGGCAGCGTGTGCGGTGCTCATCGCGGACCCCCTCTCGGTAGTGCATGTATCACGCAACTAGTTGACTCGCGCAAGCATGCGCCGATGCGTTGCGCAATGCAAAGCGATTGGCCGTGAGCTGCGCCACCTGATTACGGTGCGGTTCGTGAGCACTCCACAGCGGATCCGGCTGCGTCGCACGAAGGGGTGGCGCAAACCCGACGGCGCGGTGCTCGTCACCCGGCCCGGACCGTGGGGCAACCCCTTCGACGTGCGTGAGATGGGGCGGGCACCGGCCATCGCCGCGCACCGCCGCTGGCTGCTCGACGAGCGCCCCGACCTGGTCGAACGGGCCCGGGTCGAACTCGCGGGCAAGGACCTGTGCTGCTGGTGCGCCGAGGACGTGCCCTGCCACGCGGACACGCTGATCGAGGTGGCGAACCGGTGAGCGGCCCCGATGGGGTCGACCCGGACGAGATCGACACCGATGTGTTCGACCCGCGCGTGTTCGCCCGCGGGGTGCCGCACGATGCGCTGCGGCTGCTGCGCGACGCCGCGCCCGTCTCCTGGCAGGACGAGCACGCCGTCGGCCCGTGGCCGGCCGGACCCGGGTTCTGGGCCGTCACCCGCTACGACGACGTCCGGCACGTCCTGCGCAGCCCGGCCGACTACTCGTCGTCGCTCGGGGCGACGCAGATCCGCGACCCCGACCCGGCCGACCTGCCGTTCCTGCGTCGGATGGTGCTCAACATGGACCCGCCGGAGCAGGTCCGGCTGCGGACGCTGGTCACCGGGGCGTTCACGCGTCGTCGGCTGGAGGGGTTCGCCGCCACGGTGCAGCGCCGCGCCGACGCGCTCCTGGACGCCGTGCGCGACGACGGCGGCTGCGAGCTCGTCGGGCAGGTCACCGACGAGTTCCCGCTGCAGAACCTGTCCGACCTGCTCGGCGTGCCGGTCGAGGACCGCCCGATGCTGCTGCACTGGACGAACCGGGTGATCGGCTACCAGGACCCGGACCACGCGGCCGAGGGTCCGCCGGTGAACCCGCGCTCCCCGGCCGCGCTGGCCGACATGTTCGGCTACGCCGACGCCCTCGCCGAGCGCAAGCGCGCCGAGCCCGACGACGACGTCATGACCGCGCTGGTGCACGCCGAGGTCGACGGCCGCGCACTCACCGGCCCCGAGCTGCACATGTTCTTCTTCCTGCTGGTCATCGCGGGCAACGACACGGTGCGCAGCGCGCTGCCGGGCGGGGTGCTCGCGCTCGTCGGGCACCCCGACGCCTACACCCGCCTGCGCGCGGAACCGGGTCTGCTGCCGTCGGCGATCGAGGAGATCCTGCGCTGGCACCCGCCGGTGCTGACGTTCCGCCGGACCGCCACCCGCGACCACGTCCTGAACGGGGCGGAGATCGCGGCGGGGGACAAGGTCGTCGTCTACCACTGCTCGGCGCACCGCGACGAGCGCCGCTTCGCCGACCCGGACACCGTCGACATCACCCGCTCCCCGAACGAGCACCTGGCGTTCGGGCAGGGGCCGCACCTGTGCCTGGGCGCGCACTTCGCCCGGATGCAGATGCGGGCCTTCCTCGCCGCGTTCCTGCGCCTGCCGCCGGCCCGGCTCGACGGGGAGGTGCGCCGGCTGACCTCCAACTTCATCAACGGGACGACCCGGCTGCCGCTAGCGTGGTGATCGGCCACTAGCGTGCGGTGCGATCACGCATCGCGCCCGGAGGGACACCGCCCGTGCCGCTCGCCCGTCACCTTCTCGGACCGGCCCTGCTGGTCGCGACCGCCGCGCTGCTCGCAGGGTGTGCCCAGCCGGGGCAGCTCGGCCACGAGAGCGAAGCCGCCCCGTCGGCGTCCGCCGCCCCCGCGCCGACCACGGAGCCCGCGCTCCCCGGCGTCCCGGACGTGCCGGTCACCCAGGCGGGTTCCGACGCCCAGGGGCGCCTCGACCGGCCGGTCGACATCTCCACGCCCGGCCCCGCCGAGCTTCTCGTGCGCACCGAGGTGCTGCAGCCGGGCCAGGCGAGCGGCTGGGTCCGCCACCCCGGCACGGTGATCACCGTCGTGCGGTCCGGCACGGTGACCGTGCAGCGCGCCGACTCCTGCGAGCCGCGCCCGTTCGGCCCGGGGGAGGCGTTCTTCCTGGAGGACGGCAGGCCCAACGAGCTGCGCAACGACGGCCCGGACCCGGTCGTGCTGACCCGCTCGGAGCTGCTGGCCCCCGGCGCCCCGGAACGCGAGCCCGTCGAACCCGCCTGCTGAGGCCCCGCGCGGCCCCGCACCGCCGGGTGGCCCGCGCGCGGGTACTCGGTTCTGTCGGCCCCCTGTGGGAACATCGTGGGCGGTACCGGGGCAGGGGAGCGGACACCTTGACGACGAAGACGGTCATCGCGGCGGACTACCGTGAATGGCAGGTGAGCCGGCGGATCGAGTGGACCACGCCGGCGGTCGGTGACGAGTTCGAGCACGACGTCGACGCGGGTAACGGCGCGGTCGTGCTGATCCTCGGCACGCTGGTGTTCTTCTGGCTGGTCCTCGTCGTCTGGGTGCCCGGCGGGGTGGTCTTCCCCTGGTTCTACTGGCTCGTCGTCATCGTCGGACTGGGTTTCTTCCCGTTCCGCTGGCTGCTGCGCAGGCCGTTCACGATCACCGCGAAGACCCAGGGCGGCTACGACCTGCCCCCGGAGAAGTGGACGGGCATGGTGCGCGGGCTCGCCACCGCACGCGAGGAGACCAAGGTGGTCGTGCGCAGCCTCAAGAACCGCTCGACGCCCGGCCACGCGGACAGCCCGCTGCAGCCGATCAACTAGGAGTCGCGGTGCCCGAACTGCCCGAGGTGGAGGCCCTGGCCCACCACCTGCGTGAGCACGCCGTGTACCGCCCGGTGGCCCGGGTGGACCTGGCCTCGATGAGCGCGCTGAAGACGTTCGACCCACCGGTGTCGGCGCTGGTGGGCCGGGTGGTGACCGGGGCGTCGCGGTTCGGGAAGTTCCTGTCGGTCGACTTCGACGACCGCCCCGACACCGGCCCGCTGCACCTGGTCACGCACCTGTCCCGGGCGGGCTGGCTGCGCTGGCACACCACGGCGGGCGTCACCCCGCCCAAGCCGGGCCGCGGCCCGTTGCAGCTGCGGGTTCACCTCGACCAGGTCGGCGGGCCGGGCTTCGACCTCACCGAGCAGGGCACCCAGAAGCGGCTCGCCGTGTACCTGGTGGAGGACCCGGCGCAGGTCCCGGGCATCGCGAAGCTGGGGCCGGACGCGCTGGAGCTGGGCCGGGCCGGTCTCGACGAGCTGCTCGACGGTGACAACCGCAGGCTCAAGACGCTGCTGGTCGACCAGTCCACGCTCGCCGGCATCGGCAACGCCTACTCCGACGAGATCCTGCACACCGCGCGCCTGTCGCCCTACGCCACGGCGTCCCGGCTCGACGCCGCCGCCCGGGACACCCTGTTCGAGTCGCTGCACGCCGTGCTGTCCGACGCGGTGGCCCGCTCGGTCGGCCAGGGTGCCGCGGAGCTCAAGGGGGAGAAGCGCTCGGGGCTGCGGGTGCACGCCCGCACCGGACTGCCCTGCCCGGTCTGCGGCGACACCGTGCGCGAGGTGTCGTTCGCGGAGAGATCGTTCCAGTACTGTCCGACCTGCCAGACCGGGGGGAAACCGCTCGCCGACCGCCGCCTGTCCCGGTTGGTGCGCTAGTGGCGGGCGCGGGAACGGGGGTGCTCGCAGTCGTGGACGGATCCACCACGCTCACCCCGTCCATGGCGCTGCTGCTCGTGGTGGCGGTCGTCGTCGGCGTGGTCGCGGTGTTCTTCTTCCTGTGGCAGCGCAACCGGCGCAACACGATGGTCTCGCCGCTGGCCAAGGCCACGTTCTCCGCGCTGCACACGGTCGCGCTGGCCGCGCCGGTGCTGCGCGAGGGGCTGTCGTCGCGCTCGGCGTCGCAGGCGCTGCCGTATCTGCGCCAGCTGCTGGAGACCACGGCGATGGCGATGACCGACTCCCGCGGGACGGTCCTGGGCTGGGACGGCACCGCCGACCAGCACCAGCAGGACGTGCAGACGCTCGCCGACACGGTCGTCCGGACCGGCCGGATGGAGCTGATGAGCCACACCTCCATCAAGTGCAACCAGCCCGGCTGCGAGGTGCGGGGGATCGTCGTCGTCCCGCTGGAGAGCGACGGCACCATCATCGGCACGCTCGCCGCGCTCACCCCGTCGACGGCGGGTCCCCCGGTGCTGCGGGCCACCGGCGAGGTCGCGCGCTACGTGTCCAGCCAGCTGGAGCTCGCCGAGCTCGACGACTCCCGGGCGCGGCTCAACCGCGCCGAGGTCCGCGCCCTGCGCGCCCAGATCTCGCCGCACTTCGTCTACAACGCGCTCACCACGATCGCCTCGTTCATCCGCACCGACCCGGCGCGCGCCCGTGAGCTGCTCATCGAGTTCGCCGACTTCACCCGGTACTCGTTCCGCTCGGCCGGTGAGTACACGACGCTGCTCGACGAGCTGAACAACATCGAGCGCTACGTCCGGCTGGAGAAGGCCCGCTTCGGGAACCGGCTCAACATCAAGCTCCAGATCGACCAGGAGGTGCAGAACGTCGTCCTGCCCTTCCTCGCGCTGCAGCCGCTGGTGGAGAACGCGGTCCGGCACGGGTTGTCCGGCAAGCCCAACGGCGGCACCGTCACCATCCGGGCGGAGAACGCCGGGTCGGAGTGCGTGATCGTCGTCGAGGACGACGGCGTCGGCATGGACCCGGCCCGGCTCAACGAGGATCTCGACGACGCCCACCTCTCCGGCGCGCACGTCGGCCTCGGCAACGTCGACGACCGCATGCGCTCGGCCTTCGGCGACAACTTCGGCCTCGTCGTCGACACCAACATCGGCGCCGGTATGAAGATCACGCTGCGCGTCCCGAAGTTCCGGGCGGGCATCCGGGCCTGACCGGCGGGCATCCGTGGGACCCTCCGGCGATCCGCTGGGCCGTACGGGTGACATGAGTAGTCGCGAGCTGTGCCGATCCGGTCACACCACGTCACCCTGTGCTCGCGCGTACGGTGGGACGGCATGGACGTCCTGCGTATTCCCGCGGCGGTGACCTCCCGTCTGCCCGGCAGGCTGGGTGAGTCGGTCGGCCCTCCGGTGGTGTCGGTCGTGCGGATGCAGGGCGTCATCAGCGCCCAGGCCGCGCCGGTACCGCGGCAGGTGCTGAACCTCTCCTCGATGGAGAAGGTGCTGGAACGGGCGTTCGCGCCCGAGCGGCTCGCCGCCGTCGCACTGGTGATCAACTCCCCGGGCGGCTCGCCGACCCAGTCCCAGCTGATAGGGGACCGCATCCGCTCGCTGGCGGCGGAGAAGGACGTGCCGGTGCTCGCGTTCTGCGAGGACGTCGCCGCGTCCGGTGGCTACTGGCTGGCCTGCGCCGCCGACGAGATCTACGCCTGCTCCACCTCGATCGTCGGCTCGATCGGGGTGATCAGCGCCGGGTTCGGGCTCGACGGCCTGATCGAGCGGTGGGGTGTCTCCCGGCGGCTGCACACCGCGGGCGGGTCGAAGTCGCGGCTGGACCCGTTCCTGCCCGAGCGGTCCGAGGACGTCGCCTGGCTCACCGGCCTGCAGGAACAGCTGCACGACCGGTTCACCGGATGGGTGCGCGAGCGGCGTGGCGACCGGCTCGCGACCGACACCGAGCTGTTCGACGGCGAGGTGTGGCTGGGTGAGCGGGCCCGCGAGCTGGGCCTGGTGGACGGCATCGGCGGTGCCCACGACGTCCTGACCGAACGTTTCCCCGACGCCGAGCAGCGCCCGGTGGAGCAGCGCAGGCCGCTGCTCGCCCGCCTCGGCGCGGGTGGGTCCGCGGCCCGGGCCGGCCTCTCCGGCGGCATCGCCGGGGCCGGGCACGAGCTGTTCTCCGCCCTCGAGACGCGGGCGGCGTGGGCCCGTTACGGGCTGTGACACCGGTGACCGTGCGTACCACGGCCGCGCTGCACCCCGTGTCCGGCCGGTCACCGATCCGGTTCGTGCCCTGGCATCACGCGCGTCGGCACGTCACCATGGTCGCGGCGCCGGGCGATCATCGAGCGGATGGGCTTCCCGGCGCAGGCCCGGAAGCAGGATGAGGAGATCGTGGACAGCAACGACACCACTCGCGGACTGGTCGTTCTCGCGGTGGACGACGAGCAGCCCGCGCTCGAGGAGATGGCCTTCCTGCTCGACGAGGACCCGCGCGTCGCGACGGTCCTCAAGGCCGGCGAGTCCACCGAGGCCCTGCGCATCCTGAACGGCCGCCGGGCCGGGGCGGCCGCGGGAGCCGGCGCGGGGGGCGGCGCGGACGTCGCCGAGCAGACCGACATCGACGCCGTGTTCCTCGACATCCGCATGCCCGGTCTCGACGGCCTGGAGCTGGCCCGGGTGCTGCAGAACATGGCCGTGCAGCCGGCGATCGTCTTCGTCACCGCGCACGACGACCGCGCGGTCGACGCCTACGACGTCGGTGCGATCGACTACCTCCTCAAGCCGCTGCGCACCGAGCGCCTCTCCGCCGCACTCGACCGGATCCTGTCGACCCGTCGCAGCGGGCCGGTCGAGACCGTGCGCGAGGAGACCGGCGGCGACGACGAGGTCATCCCCGTCGAGCTGGCCGGCACCACGAAGCTGGTACCGCGGTCCGCCGTGCGCTACGTCGAGGCGCAGGGCGACTACGCCCGGCTGCACACCACCGAGGGCAGTCACCTCGTCCGGATCCCGCTGTCGGTGCTCGAGGACCGCTGGCGCGACGCCGGCTTCGTGCGCATCCACCGCTCGTTCCTGGTGGCGCTGCCGCTGGTCACCGAGCTGCGGCTGGCCGGGTCCGGCTACGTCGTGCGCATCGGATCCGGCCCGGAGACCGCGGAGCTGCCGGTCAGCCGTCGGCACACCCGTGAGCTGAAGGACCGCCTCGTCCGCGCGACCAAGCAGGCGTGGAGCCAGAGGTGAGCAGGTCCACCGGCGGCGTCTCGCCGTCGGTGCGTCCGCAGTCCGACCGGGCCGCGGACGATCTCGACGGGTCCGACCGGCCCGGCACCGAACCCGACGCGACGGCCGCCGGGTCCCGAGCGGACCAGGCCTCCGCCGCGCCCGAGGGGCGTCCGGACCCCGCACGGTCGCGCCCGTACCCCGACGGTGCCGTCGCCGGTCTCGACGCCTGGAACCCGGCGCTCGAGCACCGCAACCGCCGTGTCGCCCTCGCGCCGGAGCCGTCCGGGAACGCCATCCCGGCGCAGCCGCGTGGCTCGTTCGCGTCCGGTCCGCACCCGCGGCCGGCCGGGGGGTACGGCGCGCCCGGGTCCGGGGGAGCGTCCGCCGCGTTGCCGCACGGCCCGGTGCCGGGGTCCGGTGCGCCCGACGACC
>NZ_JAMXSG010000233.1:0-9654 GCF_024124365.1 Pseudonocardia sp. McavD-2-B | reverse complement strand
CGGGCTGGCGCTCGCCGTCGCCGGCGCGACGCTGCTCACCGAGTCCGCCGCCGGGCGGCCGCGCCCGGTCGACGTCGCGGGGATGGTGCTGCTCGCCGCCGGGCTGACGGTGCTGCTCGCCGGCCTCACCGAGGCCCGGCGGCTGCCGGTCACCACCACGACCGTCGTGCTGCTGGTCGCCGGGGCGGCGCTGCTGGCGGGGTTCGTCGCCGTCCAGTTCGTCGTCGCGCACCCGATGGCGGGGCCGGAGCTGTTCCGCCATCCCGGGCTGGTCGCGGCGACCGTCGCGAGCATGGCCACCGGGCTCGGCATCATCTCGCTGAGCTCCTACCTGCCCGCGCTGCTCGCCCCGGTGCACGGCACCGCCCCCGCGACGGCGGCGCTGCTGCTGCTCGGCTGGTCGGGCACCAGCATCGTGACCGCGCTGCTCACCCGCCGGATCAGCGAACGGGTCACCGGCGGGGTCCGTCTCGGCGTGGGCCTGCTGGTCATGACGGCCGGTCAGCTCGGGCTGCTCGCGACCGGTTCCGGCACCGGGGCGGTCCTGGCCGCGCTCGTCGTCGTCGGCGTCGGCACCGGGGTCGTGAACGCGACGCTCGGCCGCGAGGCGGTCGCCTCGGTGCCGCCGGACCGGGCGGGCACCGGTAGCGGCATCAACAACACCACCCGCTACCTGGGCGCCGCCGTCGGCGTCACGCTGACCTCGGTGCTGACCTCACCGGCGGGCGACGAGCCGGTGCCGGTGCTGCTGGCCGGCTGGCACGTCGCCGTGCTGGTCGCGACCGGGTTCACCCTGCTCGGCGCACTCATCGCGCTGGCCTGCGCCCGCTCGGCAGCCCGCCCCCCGGTCCCGGCGCCGCAGGGTTGACGGCCGGTGCCGCGGCGAGCAGCGTGCGGGGACGTGACGACCCTGCTGGTGATCGGATTCGACCCGGCGCGGATCCCCGGGTACGACCCGGCGCCCGTGCTCGCCGCCCTGGAACGGGGCCGCGACGCCTACCGCGCGGCCGGGATCGAGGCGACCGAGGTCCTCGTCGGGCCGGACGGTGAGCTGCCCCGGATCACCGCGGCGCTGACCGCCCGCCGCTACGACTGCGTGCTCGTCGGCGGCGGGCTCCGGAAGCCCCCGGAGTGCCTGGAGCTGTTCGAGCGGGTGGTGAACCTGGTGCACCGGCACGCGCCCGGCTCGGCGATCGCGTTCGGCACCTCGCCCGTCGACGGAGCCGAGGCCGCCCTGCGCGCGCCGGCCGCCGCATGAGGGTGGGGGAGCGGGTCGCCGACGCCCTGGCCGCAGGCCGCCCGGTGCTGGCGTGCGAGTCGACGATCGTCACCCACGGCCTGCCCACACCGCGCAACCTCGCCGTCGCCCGGGAGGCCGAGGAGCTCGTCGGCTCGCTCGGCGTCGTCCCGGCGACCATCGGGGTGCTCGACGGCGAGGTCGTCGTCGGGCTGACCGGCGACGAGCTCTCCCGGCTGGCGGGATCCCCCGGCGTGGCGAAGCTGTCCGCCCGGGACCTGCCGGTGGCCGTGGCGACCGGCGCGAGCGGGGGCACGACGGTCGCGGCGACCGCGCACCTCGCCCACCGGGCCGGCATCCGGGTGTTCGCCACCGGCGGGCTCGGCGGGGTGCACCGCGGTGCCGCGCGCACCTTCGACGAGTCGGCCGACCTGCCCGCGCTCGCCGCGCTGCCGCTGGTGGTGGTGAGCGCCGGGGTGAAGTCGGTGCTCGACGTGCCGGCCACCCTGGAGCGGCTGGAGACCCTCGGTGTCACCGTCGCCGGGTACCGCACGCACGCCTTCCCCGGCTTCTACGTCGCCGACTCCGGGCACCGGGTCGGCCAGCGGGTGGAGTCGCCGGAGCAGGCCGCTGCGGCCTGGCGGGCCGCCCGCGACCTCGGCTTGCCCGGGGCGCTGCTGGTGGCGAACCCGGTCCCGGCCGCCGAGCAGCTCCCGCCCGATGTCCATGACGCCGCCCTGGCCGACGCCCTCGCCGCGCTCGACGGGGCCGGGATCGGCGGACAGGACGCGACGCCGTTCCTGCTGGCGCGGGTCCGCGACGCGACCGGCGACGCCAGCCTGGAGGTCAACGTCGCGGTGTACCGCCACAACGTGGCACTGGGCGCCCGGATCGCCACCGCCCTGACGGGGCGGTGACGTGCCGGTGGCTCCTCAGACGACGGGCGTGATCGCCCGCAGCGCCTCGGAGCCGCGTACGGCCGTGGTCAGGTCGGCCAGCGCCCGCCCGTGCGCCGCCGCGAGCTCCGCGGAGGCCTCGGTGAGGGTGTTGCGGTCCACGTAGCCGGAATGGTCGAGGTAGAGCCCGGGGGACAGAACCTGGACGGCGAAGAACCCGGCCAGCACCGACCGCAGCCCGTCGACGGCGAGGAAGTGGTGCCCGCTCGCGCCGGTCAGCACGACCGCGGCCGCCTTGCCCTGGAGCGGGGCGGTCTTCTCGCCCCACTTCCCGCGCTCGGTGGCCTCCAGAAGCGCCCGCAGCGACGCCGTGTGCCCGGCCCGGTAGACCGGGCTGCCGAACACGACGGCGTCGGCGTCGGCGAAGGCCGCGGTGACCTCGGCGACTGGGGTCTGCGACAGCTCGACCAGGGCGGTGTCGGCCCCGGTGCCGGCGAGGATCCCGGCGACGGCGGCCGCCGTGCGCCCGCCCGGCTCCGGGCCCGCGACGACCCCGATGATCCGGCCCACGGTGCCGCTCACGACTCGGCCCGCGGGGTGAGGGCGTAGGTGCCGCGGTGGAACAGCAGCGGCAGCCGCTCCGGGTCCGCGCCGAGCGCGTCGACCCGGGCGACGACGATCGTGTGGTCGCCGCCGTCGTACTCGTTCCACAGGGTGCAGTCGACCCAGGCGCCGACGCCGTCGAGGACCGGTGAGCCGGACGGGGCCGCCTCCCAGGTCACCCCGGCGAACTTGTCGACCCCGGAGCGGGCGAACCCGGCGCTGTGGTGCTCGTGGTCGGCGGCCAACACGTTCACACAGAACCGGCCCACCTCGCGGATGCGCGGCCAGGTCGAGGACCCGCGTGACGGCGCGAAGCTCACCAGTGGCGGGTCCAGCGACAGCGACGCGAAGGACTGACAGGTGAACCCGATGGGCCCGTCCGGGCCGATCGCGGTGACGACGACGACGCCGGACGCGAACGCGCCCAGTGCGTCGCGCATGGACTCCGGGGTCACGACAGAGGTGACCGGTCCGGGGAGGGAACGCGACATGACCCGACCCTAGGCGGGGACGGTGCGCTCGGCCAACGATCCGGCCCCGGGTGGCGGGGAACACGCCGTGCCGTGTCGCGGCCGCCACCGTGTCGCCGTGACCGCTCCGGAATCGATCCGGTAGAACTCCCCGTGCCGTGCATCCCGAACTCGTGGGGAGCCCCGGGGTGCCCGAGACGGCAACGGCCGGCGGAGCGATCGCTCCGCCGGCCGTCCTTCACCGGGGGCCGGGTGGGGGGACGCCCGGCCGGCCCGGGTCAGCTCGCGTAGGCGCGCAGCTTGTCGGCGCGCTCGCCGACCCGCAGCTTCGACATGACCTCGCGCTCGATCTGACGCACCCGCTCACGGGAGAGCTTGAAGGCGCGGCCGATCTGGTCGAGCGTGTGCGGCTGGCCGTCGTCGAGGCCGAAGCGCATCCGGATGACCTTCTGCTCGCGGTCCTCCAGGGTCGACAGCACCCGGCGGAGGTCGTCGTGCAGCAGGCTCGAGATCACGGTGTTCTCGGCGTCGGTCGCCTCGGCGTCCTCGATGAAGTCACCGAGTGGCGCCTCCTCCTCGGACCCGACCGGCATGTCCAGGCTCACCGGGTCGCGGGCGTGGTCGAGCAGGTCCTGGATCTTGTGCTCCGGGATCCCCGACTCGGCCGACAGCTCGGCGTCGCTGGGCTCGCGGCCCTGGCGCTGGTGCATGTCCCGCTTGATCCGGGCCAGTTTGTTGACCTGCTCCACCAGGTGCACGGGCAGCCGGATGGTGCGGGCCTGGTCGGCCATGCCCCGCGTGATGGCCTGCCGGATCCACCAGGTCGCGTAGGTCGAGAACTTGAAGCCCTTGGTGTAGTCGAACTTCTCCACCGCGCGGATCAGGCCCAGGTTGCCCTCCTGGATCAGGTCCAGCAGCGGCATCCCGCGCCCGGTGTAGCGCTTGGCGAGCGAGACCACCAGCCGGAGGTTCGCCTCCAGCAGGTGGTTCTTGGCCAGCAGCCCGTCGCGGACGACCGCGCGCAGGTCGCGGCGGTACTGCAGGTCCAGCCCGTCCAGCGTGCCGTCGGCGGCGGCGGTGTCCAGCCGGTGCTGGGCGAACACGCCGGCCTCGATGCGCCGGGCGAGCTCGACCTCCTGCGCCGCGGTCAGCAGTGCGGTCTTGCCGATCCCGTTGAGGTAGACGCGCACCAGGTCCGCGGCGGGACTCTGGGCGTCGAGATCCTCCGCCACCGCGGCCGCGGCACCGGGTACGGTGGCTTCCAGTGCGGTGCCTCCGTCGCCGTCGGTGCGACGGCGGGAGCTGCGAGCGACCTTGGGGGCGGTCCGCTTCGCGCCGGACGACGACACGGTGGCGCGAGCGGGGGCCTCGGTCGTGAGGCGCGGGCCGGGTACGGCCGGAGCGGTCGTGGTCACCGTCATGTGCATTTCCTCCCCTGCGCGGGCTGCGGCGGGCGATTGATGGGCCTCGCCGCTTGCCCTGTACGGGGTCAACGCAGCCGTTCCGGGGATCGTTCCCACGACGAGGCCCCGCAGGCCGGAAATGTGCCTGCGGGGCCGTGTCGTCGGTCACATGCAGTTGCGGTTCTCTCAGGGTCCTCTTAGAGAGCGACCCGGCCGGGCGTACCGGTCAGGGTGCGGGCACCCGCGGGGTGTCCCGCGGGTCGGCCACGGCGCGGACGCTGCTGCGCCGCCGCGACGCCTTGCCGGCCCCGGTGTTCTTCTTCGACGGCACCGAGTGGCCGTAGACGGTCTCCATCAGCACCGGCCAGTCGTGGCGCAGTGCGTCACGGCCCATGAACAGCCCCAGGTGGCCCGCGGTCGCCGTCCGGTAGGTGACGTCCGCGGCCGGGGTCCCGACCTTCTCCGCCGCCGCGAACAGCTGCGGGGCGGGGGTGATGTGGTCCGCGGAGCCCGCCAGCAGCAGCAGCGGGCAGCCGATCGCCCCCATGTCGACGGTCCGGCCGTCGACGGTGAGCGTGCCCTTGATCAACCGGTTCTTCCAGAACAGGTTCTCCACCAGCCACAGGTAGAACGCGCCGGGGATGTCCTGGGTGTACTTGAACCAGTCCTCGAACACCCGGTAGCGCTCGACGTGGGTGGGGTCGTCGATGTTCTCCAGCAGCTGCAGCTGCCGGGAGATCTCCGACTGCGGCTGGATCGAGATGAAGTTCGACAGCACCGCCGAGCCCGGCATGTTGCCGCCGCCCGCGGCGACCAGCGCCTTGTACGGCGCCATCCCCATCGTCCCCGCCATCAGCCGGGTCGAGGCGGCGATCACCGACTCGCCCGCGTGGAAGTCGATCGGCGCACCGGCCAGGGTCAGGGTGTTGACCCGGTCCGGGTGCAGCGCGGCGTAGATCGTGGCCAGCCAGCCGCCCTGGCAGTCGCCCACCAGGTTGGCCTTCCCGCCCATCCGCCGGATGGAGCGGTCGATCACCTCGAGGTAGTCGGTGATCGTGACGTTCTTCGTCGCGGTCGTGGCGGGCCGCCAGTCCAGCGCGTAGACCTTCGTCAGGCCCGAGGCGCGGATCATGGCGATCTGGCTCTGCTGCGGCGAGTAGTCCACGACGGTCGAGGAGTGGCCGGCCTGGGGCGGCAGCACCAGGGTGGGGACCACGTCGTCGTCGCGGTGCTCGGCGGCGGTGAAGTCACGCAGCGACGCGAACGGCGTCGACAGCACGACCTCGTTGGCCAGGTGCCAGGTCGGCTCGCGCCGGTCGGCCATCGCCGAGATCCACAGCAGCCCGCGCCGGGCGGCGTCGCCGGGCCGGGCGATCCGCTGGACCGCGTCGATCCAGTAGGCGCCGGTGGCCCGGCCGACCTCGGCCACCACCTTGGTCAGGTTCCGGGTGTTGTACGACACGAGGTACCGGAGGGGGTCCGGCCGGTCGTCGCTCCCGGTGGCCGCGGCCACGGGGGTCTCGGGAAGGGCACGCGGTCCGTGCTCCCTGGAGGGTGCGGACCGTCGGGTGATCGCCGTGCTCATGGGCCTCTCCCATCAACTCTGATGACCGGGGGCTATCCGGGTTACCGAACGGTAAAACGCGATCGGTATGCCAAGCAAGCGCTGGCCTACTCCGGAGTAGTGCTTGCTTCGCTTAGAGCAGGTGAGAGGCCTTACAACAATCCGGGGCTGCCTACCGGTGAGTACGCGGTCACCATGTGTCCATCCCGTTGCGCCTCCCGTTCCCTGAGGGAGCGCGGGAACCCAGGCACGGAGACCGAACCGGCCGTCAGGAGTGACGAACAGTGACCACGCAGCCCGTATCCCAGCCCGAGTCCGAGAACGGCAGCGCCGCCGCGTCGAACCAGGCCGCGGAGGTGCTGCGACGGCAGGCGGCCGGTCTCGTGCGGGACCTGCGCGAGCTCGCCAGCCCCGAGGGGCTCGCCGCCAAGGTCGACCCGGTCGGCTTCGGCGGGGCGCTCGGCGAGGCCGCCCGCTCGCTGGTCACCCGGCCCGGCGCGGTGCTGCGCACCGGTCTGGGCTTCGGTGTCGACTCGGCCAAGGCCGTGTCCGCCGCGGCCGCGCGTGCCGTCGGCCGGACGACCACAGGTCCGGCGTCGCTGCCCGAGAAGGACAAGCGCTACGCCGACCCGGCCTGGGAGGGCAACGCCTGGTACTACCTGGCCCGCCAGGAGCACACCCTGCTCGCCGACCGGCTGACCGAGCTGTCGCAGGCCGCCCGCGTCTCGCCGACCGCGCGCCGCAAGCTGGACTGGCTGGTCGGCCAGATCGTCGAGGCGCTGGCCCCGCCGAACGCGGTCGTCACCAACCCGGCCTGGCCGAAGAAGATCGTCGAGACCGGCGGGCTGAACATCGTGCGGGGCGCGCGCAACATGCTGCGCGACGCCGTGCAGAACCAGGGTATGCCGCGCCAGGTCACCCCCGGCGCCTTCCAGGTGGGCAAGGACCTCGCGGTCACCCCGGGCCACGTGGTCTTCCGCAACCGGCTGATCGAGCTCATCCAGTACGAGCCGCAGACGGACAAGGTCCACGAGATCCCGCTGCTCATGAGCCCGCCGTGGATCAACAAGTACTACATCATGGACCTCGCGCCTCAGAAGTCGCTGGTGGAGTGGGCGGTGCAGCACGGCCACACCGTCTTCATGATCAGTTACCGCAACCCGGACTCGTCGCTGGCCGACGTGACGATGAGCGACTACCTGCAGGAGGGCCCGGTCACGGCCCTGGAGGTCGTCCGCGAGATCACCGGCCGGGACACGGTCAACGTCGCCGGGCTCTGCCTGGGCGGCGCGTTGTCCGCCGCGATGACGGCGTGGCTGGAGGCCAAGGGCGACCAGCACGTCAACTCGCTGACCCTGATGAACACGCTGCTCGACTACTCCGGCCCGGGCCAGCTGGGCGTGTTCACCGACGAGAAGACGGTCGACCGGCTCGAGCGGAGCATGCGTAAGGACGGGTACCTGCCCGCCACCAGCATGAAGACGACCTTCGACCTGCTGCGGGCCACCGACCTGGTCTGGAACTACGTCGTCAACGACTGGATGCTCGGCGAGGACCCGAAGCCGTTCGACATGCTGACCTGGAACTCCGACTCCACCCGCATGCCCGCCGCGATGCAGACCGAGTACCTGCGCACGCTGTACCTGGAGAACCGCTTCGCCGAGGGCAAGCTGGAGCTCGCGGGGGAGCGGCTCGACGTGGCCGACATCCGGCCCGACAGCTACATCGTCACCGCCGAGTCCGACCACATCGCGCCCTGGAAGTCGGTCTACACCGGGGCGTCGAAGCTCGGGGGCACGGTGCGGTTCGTGCTGTCCAACTCCGGGCACATCGCCGGCGTGGTCAACCCGCCGTCGCCGAAGTCGCGGCACTGGTTCGGCGAGAGCGACGACCTCCCGGCCCGCGCCGAGGACTGGCG
The DNA here is from genome assembly GCF_024124365.1 of Pseudonocardia sp. McavD-2-B. Lineage (NCBI taxonomy): Bacteria > Bacillati > Actinomycetota > Actinomycetes > Pseudonocardiales > Pseudonocardiaceae > Pseudonocardia > Pseudonocardia sp. McavD-2-B. The sequence goes on along the minus strand of NZ_JAMXSG010000233.1, from coordinate 1,563 downwards.
CGACGACGCCACCGAGCGCAAGGCCTCCTGGTGGGAGGACTGGACGCCGTGGATCGCCGAGCGCGCGGGCAAGGAGGTCGCGGCGCCCAAGAAGATCGGGTCGGACGCGCACCCGCCGCTGGAGCCCGCTCCCGGCCGTTACGTGCTGCGCGGCTGAGCCGCCACCCGGACCCCGCCGCCGCCCCGGTGATCACCGCTGGTCACCGGGGCGGTGCCGTGTCCAGGATGGATGGTCGTCTGCGCTGTCCACTGTCGACGCTGCATCGGATGCGTGCGCAACCGCCGTCCGGCGGGGAGAATGCGTCGCCATGGACCGCGTACGTTCTGTGCCCGCGCGCCGGCGACCGCCGCGCGGACCCCTCCGGGCGGGGACGCCGTGAGCCGCGCGGGGGAGGCCCCCACGCACGGCGGGCGCCGGCCGCGGAGCGCCGGGGAGACCGCCGCCGACGAGCTGCGCGAGAACGGCCGCCGGGCCGCCGAGGACGCGTGGAGTGCACAGGTGAACGCCCTGGGCGGGTTCATCCGGGCGCAGCGCCAGATGGCCAAGCTCTCGCTGCGCGAGATGGCGGCGATGACCAAGGTGTCCAACGCCTACCTCAGCCAGGTCGAGCGGGGGCTGCACCAGCCGTCGCTGAAGGTGCTGCGCTCGATCGCCGACGCGCTGCACCTCAACACCGACCAGATGCTCAGCCGGGCCGGCTGGTCGGTCGGCGACCCGGACGTCGCGGGCGACGCCGCCCCGGCCGAGCAGGCCGCCCCCGTGGCCGAGTCGCCGCCGGGTGTCGAGGCCGCGATCGAGGCCGACGCACGGCTGTCCGACGAGCAGAAGGCGGCCCTGCTGGGGGTGTACCGGAGCTTCGCGCAGCGGGACTGAGCTGCCGTGCTTGACATACTTAACGGGCGTGCGTAGTTTTCTTGGCATGCCGGGGTGCACGTCAGCACCCCGTCCACGCCGAGAAACGTCTCCCGGGAGGGAAGCACCGATGACCGCCTCCACCGAGCAGTTCGTCGACATCGCCAAGCGGGGCCAGGACCTGGTCACCGAGTCCGTCCGCGGGTGGACCGAGGCCGCGAGCGGCCTGGCCCGCCAGTTCGGCGCCGGTGACCGCCCGCAGCTGCCCGACGCGGGTGCCGCCGTCGAGCGCGTCTTCGACTTCTACGAGCAGGTGCTCGGCCACCAGCGCGAGTTCGCCCGTACCGTCGTCGGCGCGGGCACCTCGGTGTTCGACCAGGTCACCGAGCAGGCCACCAAGGCCGCCGAGGCCGTGACCGAGCACGCCGGGCGCAGCACCGAGGCCGCCGCGGAGAAGACCGCGCGCGCCACCCGGAGCGCCGCCGGCAAGTGACCCCGCCCGACGACGGCCCCCGCCCGGCTCCCGGGTGGGGGCCGTCGTCGTGTGACCGGGTCGCGCTGTCCCTGTCCGCCGGTCCGCGCGAGGGTGGTCCCATGAGATGCCCTGTGTCAACCCGCCGCTTGTTGATCTTCGAGGAGGCGTTGGAGGGCGCGGTGTCGGGTGGGGTCGTAGGCGAGGTTGTCCTGCCAGCAGTGCCAGATGACGAACA